>CAZMRY010000055.1:0-9765 GCA_964568815.1 uncultured Eubacteriales bacterium
TTTTTCGATTTTTTTGTAAAAAATATCAAAATCGTAAATATTATGGGAAACACTGTTGCTACAAGTATTCCTGCTTTTAAATCTGAGCCTGAAAGTGTAAGATATTTTGATACAAGAGCTACTGTTTCAGGTCCAACCATACATCCTATATCCCCTGCCATAGCCAGTATTCCGAATATTGCTGTTCCACCTTGCGGGAAATCTTTTGCGACTATGCTTAAAGTGCCAGGCCACATAATTCCGACTGCAAATCCTACTATGCCACATCCTGAAAGTGCTATTATCTCATTTGGAACAAGGGTTGCAGTTAAATAACCTGCCATACATAAAATTCCGCAGAATATCATATACTCTTTAAGTTTCATTCTTTCACCAAAAAATCCGTATATTACTCTTGATATCCCCATCATAAGAGCAAACATACTTGTTCCGAGCAAATCACCTGCTGTTTTTGACACATTAAGACCTCTTTCCGCATATGCCGATACCCACTGTGCTACAGCGATTTCTGATGCACCTGCGGCAAGCATTAATATCATAAACATTATAAATATTCTGCTTGTGAATATTTTTCTGAATGGTATTCTCTTTTCACCTTCTGCAAACATATTTATGGGTGATTTTATAAACATAAGAAAATCTGCAAGAGGTATAAGTGCCCATATAAAGCTCATATATCTCCAGTTTTCCGTTCCGAATAACACAAAAAATATAGTTGATGCAATTACAACAAGAAGCTGTCCCCATGCATAAAAGGAATGAAGCATACTCATGGTTGTTGCTTTATTATCTCCCGGTAATGCTTCGACAATAGGGCTTACAAGAACCTCCATTATGCCTCCGCCAATTGCATATATAAATATAGAAAAAACTATGCCTGCCATTGGTGGTAATATGTAAGGAAGAATTCCCATAAGCAAAAGACCTGCACAGCAAAACAGACAGCCTGCACATATCATTTTTCTGTAACCTATTTTTTCTGCATACCTTGCACCGAAAAAGTCCACAAGCATCTGCACTGCAAAATTCACAGCAATCAAAAAGCCTATCTCAGTTGTTGAAAACTTAAAGGTTGTCATAAATGTTACATATAATAAAGGTGCAAAATTATTTACTATTGCACTTGACGCATAGCCAAGATAGCATGCGTATCTTGTTCTGTTGTAATTCATATTTTTCTCCTGCAAAAAACGAGGAGGTTCACTCCTCGTTTTTTAAATACTGTTATAAAGTTCTTCAAACTCGGCTCCGCCGATTTTTTCTTTCTCAATGAGAGCCTGGGCAACAACATGAAGTTTTGCCATATTCTCTTTCAAGATAGTTTCACATCTTTCGTAGCCTTCGTCTATTATTCTTCTGATTTCTCTGTCTATTGATGCAGCTACCTCTTCAGAATAGTTCTTGGCATGGCCAAAATCTCTTCCTATAAATACTTCTTCCTGCTCTGAATCGTAGAACACAGTTCCAAGGTTTTCGCTCATACCGTATTTTGTTACCATACCTCTTGCAATCTGTGTTGCTCTCTGGATATCATTTGATGCACCTGTGCTTATGTCATTCATAATAAGCTTTTCTGCAATTCTGCCTGCAAGGAGTACAACAATTTCATCAAGCATATCGCTTTTTGCCATATACATTTTATCTTCCGTCGGAAGATGCATTGTGTATCCGCCCGCTCTGCCTCTTGGAATAATAGAAACCTGATGCACAGGGTCCTGACCGGGAAGAGCTCTTGTTGCGATTGCGTGACCTGCCTCATGGTATGCAGTAAGTTTCTTTTCTTTTTCGCTGATTTTTCTTGATTTTTTCTCCTGACCTACAACTACTTTAATCATAGCTTCGTTCAGTTCGTCCATTGTTATGGCTTCTTTATTTCTCTTAACAGCAAGAAGTGCTGCCTCATTCATAAGGTTTTCAAGTTCTGCACCTGTAAAGCCCGCTGTTGTTTTTGCTATAACCTCAAGGTCTACATCAGCGGCTAAAGGTTTATTTTTTGCGTGAACATGCATAATTGCATCTCTGCCCTTTGCATCAGGATAGCCTACTACTACTTGTCTGTCAAATCTGCCGGGGCGCAAAAGAGCAGGGTCTAAAATGTCAGGTCTGTTAGTTGCAGCAATTATGATAATTCCCTCATAAACACCAAAACCGTCCATTTCAACAAGAAGCTGGTTTAAGGTCTGTTCTCTTTCGTCATGTCCACCGCCAAGACCTGCACCTCTTTTTCTGCCCACTGCATCAATTTCGTCAATAAAGATAATACAAGGTGCGTTTTTCTTTGCCTGTTCAAACAAGTCTCTTACTCTTGATGCACCAACACCAACAAACATTTCTACAAAGTCTGAACCGCTTATAGAAAAGAACGGAACTCCTGCTTCACCTGATACAGCTTTTGCAAGAAGGGTTTTACCTGTTCCCGGAGGACCTACAAGGAGCACTCCCTTTGGTATTCTTGCGCCCATTTTTTCAAATTTTGAAGGGTTTTTAAGAAACTCAACAACTTCCTGAAGCTCTTCTTTTTCTTCGTCTTCTCCGGCAACATCACCAAATGTAACTTTCTTACCTGTTTTATCGTCTGCTATTTTTGCACGACTCTTGCCAAAGGACATTGCACCTCTGCCACCACCCGAGCCTTTGTCGCTCATAAATGCCATCCAGAAAACGATAAACAATATTATCATTATAAGTCCCGGTATCATACTTATCCACCATGGGGCTTCTGCTACAGGCGGTGTTGCGTATTCAAGGGTGCCTGCCTCTACCTGTTTCTTTATAACACTTCCAACATCTTCATGAAGAATTTCAATTGACGGAATATCTGCAGTAAATTTTGTATCATCAGTTCTTAATGCAGTTGCAGTCGTGCCTGTAACCGAAAGTTCTTTGATTTTACTTGTCTGAATCTCTTTAATAAGATCAGAGTAAACGAGAGTTTCGTTTTCAGGACCTGCATACATTACAGAAACTACCGAAACTATGATTGCAAATAACACCATGTAAAAAACTAAGCTTTTAATTCCTCTTTTCAAGATGCACATACCTCCTTTAGATAATTTCTACAATATTAACATAATTTATGTAAAATTGCAACTTAAAATTCAATTTCCGTAAACTTCTTCTTTTAATACTCCAATAAACGGCAGGTTTCTGTATTTTTCGGCATAATCAAGTCCGTATCCAACGATGAATTCGTTTTCAACTTCAAAGCCTTTATATTTCACATCAACAGGAACAACTCTTCTTTCAGGCTTATCAACGCAAGAGCAGATTTCTATACTTGCGGGATTTCTTTCTTTAAGAATTTTAACCAGATTGTTGAGAGTATATCCTGTATCTACAATATCTTCTATTATAATAATATCTTTTCCTTCGATTGGCTGAGCTAAATCCTTTATGATTTTAACATTTCCCGACGACTCTGTTCCTGATGCATAGCTTGATACAACCATAAAATCTATTGCCGCTTTTAATTTGATATTTTTAAAAAGGTCTGCCGCAAAAACAAAGCTTCCTTTAAGTATAACAACAAAAACAGGATCTTTGTCTTTATAATCCTCATTAATATTCGCTGCAAGTTCTTCAACCTTGACCTTAAGCTGTTCTTCTGTAATCAATATTTTTTTGATGTCCTTTAACATAACTTTTCACCCTTTATCATTAGTACTGTGTCTGTTTTTTTGTTTATTTTAAAGTAATCGGATCTTTTTACTCCTATTACACATAAAATATCATTTTTTTCAACAATGATTTTTTTACTTCTTTCCCTCTGGGGGATTTTTTCATTAATAAAAATCTCTTTAAGCTTTTTGGGAGATTTCATTCCCATAGGTGTAATTAAATCACCGTCCTCAAAGTTTCTTAAAACAACCGCATCTGTTTTAAAATCAAAGTATTCTGTATTTTCACAATATACAATGTTTTCTTTACTGATATATTTTGCAGTTACTTTCATCCCTGCTTCAGGAATTTCTATGGTTTCTCCCACATCAAGTTCATACCTGAACTTTTTTGTTTTCTGTTTTTGTGCAAAGCAAATTCTTTCGTACTCTGCATAACATACAGTATTAAACCCAAGTTCAATTATATTGCCGAGAGTGTCCTCCTTAACATTTTCGGTTATATAATCTATGTGTCTTTTTTCAAGGTCTTTTGTTGTGCCTGCGGCATATTCATATGCAAAATGTATTGCCCTTGCTTTTATAGCTTTGTGTGCATTTAAAAATTCTTTCTTATTTATATATGCAGTTTCTCCAAGCTCAACTAGTTTTTTGGCACACATATCTAAAAAATCATTTTCTTCTTTTGCTATTTCGCTGGTTCTGGCACAGCTATCCAGAAACCTTGGATTAATTTCCATAAGCACAGGGATTGCCTGATTTCTGATTTTGTTTCTGGTATAGTCACATTCAAAATTTGTTTTATCTGTAACAAAGTCCTGACCCTTTTGTTTAAGGTAGCTTTCTATTTCCTCTCTTTTAACATCAATAAGAGGTCTTATAATGTTATCTCTTACTTTAGGGATAGAACAAAGTCCTTTACTTCCGCTTCCTCTTAAAAGATTTAAAAGCATTGTTTCTGCATTATCATTTCTGTTGTGGGCAACAGCTATTTTATTATAGCCAAACTTTTCCGCAGTTTCTGCAAAAAAGGAATATCTTATATTTCTTCCTGCAACTTCTTCTGATATTTTTTCTTTTTGAGCAATAGCTTTAACATCTTTTTCAAGAATATACAGAGGTATGCCGAGTTTCATACAAAGCTCTTTTACAAATTCCATATCGCTGTCTGCTTCATCTCTGATTTTGTGATTTATGTGTGCTGCTCCAATATTGTAGTCAAGTTCTTTAAGCACAACACAAAGACAAACAGAATCCGCGCCCCCTGACAGGGCTACAAGGATTTTGTCTTCTTTTTTTAGCATATTGCTTTCACTTATTGTGTTTTTTACTTTTTCTAACATCAATACTCCTCGTGAGTTGTATCAACACTCATAAAAGTTGTGTACTGTGGTTTCCACATAAGTCCCATTTTTCCTGTTGAACCGCTTCTGTGTTTTGCAACAATAAGGTCAATCATATTGTTGCCTTCGCCTTCTTCGTTATCTTCATTTCTTTTACCGAGGAACATAACAACGTCGGCATCCTGTTCGATTGCGCCTGATTCTCTAAGGTCGGAAAGAACAGGTGTTTTATCTGTTCTTGACTCTATTGAACGGGACAACTGGCTAAGGCAGAGAACAGGTACTTCAAGTTCTTTTGCAAGTATTTTCAGTGCTCTTGACATTTCAGATACTGCCTGCTGTCTGCTTTCGATTTTACCCTTTGGATTCATAAGCTGCAGATAATCGACGATTACAAGTCCAAGTCCCTTTTCAAGTTTAAGTCGTCTGCATTTTGAACGAATTTCTGTTACCGTTAATGCCGCTGTATCGTCTATAAACAATGGTGCGTCCGAAATTGCAGGTACTGCCTGCATAATTCTGCTCCAGTCATCTGCATCAAGGTTACCTGTTTTAAGCTTGTAGCTATCTACAAGTGCCTGTGACGAGAGAACTCTGTTTAAAATTTCTTCATCTGACATTTCAAGGCTGAAAACTGCAACAGGTATTTTTTTCTGTACAGCTACAAATCTTGCAATATTAAGTGCGAAGCTTGTTTTACCTACACCAGGTCTTGCGGCTAATATATTAAGGGTTGATTTCTGAAAACCTGAAAGGAGCATATCAAGGTTTGCAAAGCCTGTTTCAAGACCTGTTATTCTTGAGCCTTTATTCTGGAGCTCCTGAAGTTTTTCAAGTGCTCTCGATACTACATCTTCTATTTCAGAAAAACCTTTTGTATTTTTGCCTGTTAAAATATCAAATATTAACTTTTCCGCATTCTCTGCAACAGTTTCAGGTGGATTTACTCCCTCATAAGCCTCTGTCTGTATTTCTGAGCTTGCATTTATAAGCTTTCTTAAAAGGGATTTGCCTTTTATTATATCTATATAGTATTTGAGATTGGCTGTAACAGATACACCTATACTTAAGTTTACTACGAATTCACTTCCGCCTACTGCATCAATGGTGCCTCTCTGACTGAGTATGTCGCAAACCGTAACAACATCAATAGGAACATCCTTTTCAAAAAGCTGCAGCATTGCAGCAAATATTTCTTTATTTTCAGGTCTGTAAAAATCATCCTCATTTAATGTTTCAAGGGCTGTTGCAACACTGTCTGCATCAGTAAGCATCGCTCCGATTACAGACTGTTCCGCCTCAAGGCTGTGAGGATAAACATTTGCACCGATATAACCTTCCATAATTATGCTTCCTTTATGATCACTTTTAACTCTCCTACAATATCAGGATAAAGTCTTATATTAACTGTGTATTCACCGATTTGTTTGATATCGTCCATTTCAAATCTTCTTTTGTCAATTTTAACATGATGCTGTGAGATAAGAGCCTCTGCAATATCTTTGTTTGTTATTGAACCGAAAAGCTTACCGTTTGCACCTGCTTTTGCAGTTACTGTAACTGAAAGGGTACTGAGTTTTTCTTTCATCTGTGTTGCTTCGTTAAGCTCTGTTTCTTTTTTATATGCAAAAGCTTCCTGCTGACCTTTAAGGTCGTTTAATGCTGCGTTTGTAGCTTCTCTTGCAAGTTTTTTAGGAAAAAGGAAATTTCTTGCATAACCTTCAGAAACATTTACTATTTCTCCCTTTTTTCCCTGTCCCTTAACATTTTCAAGTAATACTACCTTCATTTATATCAATCCTTTCTTATTCTGTTTCTTCTAAATGTTCGCTTATTACAGACAAAAGCTTTTCTTTAACTTCTTCAAGAGTTAATTCTTTAAACTGTGCGCCTGCCATAGTCTGATGACCGCCGCCACCAAGTTTTTCCATAATAATCTGAACATTGATGTTACCTATCGAACGAGCACTTAAAGTTATTTCGTTCTCAAGCTGCATTATTACAAACGACGCCTCTATTTCATTTACAGAAAGAAGCTTATCTGCCGCCTGTGCGGATATAATACGCATATCAGAAGTCTGGGCTTCTTCACTTACTGAAATTGCAATTTTATTGTTTATTATTTCTGCGTCTGAAATAATTTTTGCCGTTTTTATATAGCTTTCAAAATCGTTTTTGAAGAACTTTCTTACCTGCTCTATATCCACACCGCATCTTTTAAGATACGCGGCAGCCTCAAAGGTTCTTACACCTGTTCTTGTTGCAAAATCCTTCGTATCAAGCATAATACCTGCATAAATTGCTTCTGCTTCATAAGAAGAAATTTTCAGATTTCCGCCTGCATACTGAAGAAGCTCTGCCACAAGCTCACAGGTTGAAGATGCATAAGGCTCGTGATATGAAAGTGTTGCATTTTCTATAAATTCTGCACTTCTTCTGTGGTGGTCTATAAGAATAACTGTTTTCTGATGAAGAAGCTCAGGAATTTCTGTATATCCCGGTCTGTGGGTATCAACCACAACCACAACCGTTGAGCTATC
Organism: uncultured Eubacteriales bacterium; assembly: GCA_964568815.1. Taxonomy (GTDB): domain Bacteria; phylum Bacillota; class Clostridia; order RGIG6154; family RGIG6154; genus RGIG8700. Next base: position 7,501 of record CAZMRY010000055.1, read on the forward strand.
AACTTTTTCCGACACTTCTTCCCTTGTTATCAATACTTCTTCGTAAGGAATATTCTGACTTATTCTCTTAACAAGCTGATTTATCTGAGGCTGATTTGTATTACAAACGATACATGCCTCTTTATCCATTGAATTTGCAATGGCTCTTATACCAACTGCTGCACCAAAAGCATCTGCATCCATATATTTGTGCCCCATAATTATAATGTTTGATGCGTGGGTAAACAAATCCTGAAGGGCCTGTGCTGTTACTCTGGCTTTAACTCTTGTTGTTTTTTCGTGTTCTCTTGATTTTCCGCCAAAGTATTCTGTGTTGTCATATTCTTTGGTTATAGACTGGTCTCCGCCTCTGCCGAGAGCAAGTGTAACTGCTGCTCTTGCAAATTCCGCTTTTTCTCTTAAAGACTGTCCTCCGTAGCCTACGCCTATACTTAATGTTGCACTGTATTTGTTACCGCATTTGATTTCTTTTACATTCTCAAGAATTGAGAACTTATTTTCTATCATTTCATCAAGGTCTTTTTGCATAAATATTACAAAATATTTATCCTTTTCAACCTTTTTTACAATACTTTCGCAATCGCCGAACCAACTGTAGATTTTATTATCTATTTCTGCCGCAAACATACTGTGATAGTTTTCAGGTGTACTTCTTAAAGCATCATCATAATTATCTACAATAATTTCTGCTACAACCGGTGCTTCACTTTTGTACTTGCCTACAAATTCAAAGGTTTCTGTGTCATCAAAAAGGTATAAAACGCCGAATTTAAGCTCGCTGTCTTTCTTATCCATTTTTACTACATTGCCAAAAACAGAATAATGTCTGTTGTTAATGCTTGTGTTAAACATTATTTTTTCTTCATCAAAAAGCTTTCTTAAAACAGGTTGTTCAAAAAGCGAATCTACAGATGTACCGAAAAGCTCCTGTTCTTCATAGGTTGCAAAAAATTCGTCATTACACCAGAGCACATTACCGTCTTTTTTGAAAAGTACAACAGGCATTGGTGCATACATAAGACATTCTTTTGTTGCATTATCCACATGAAAGGTTATCTGTTCAAGATAGCTCGCAAAATTTCCGTGATGCTTCTGAACAATTTCAAAGCAAAGAACTGCAAGCAAAAATGTACACACTATCTGGGTTACACCCCATACAACATTAAAGAGAAGTGTAACCGCACCAAATACAAGCATTACAAGGATGCATATTATTAAACTGAAAAAATTATCGCCTTTTTTAAGCATATAAATTTTCCTTTCTGCTAAATTTGAAGGTTTCTGAAATTCCTTTTTGCATCTACTATTGCCAATAAAACAAGTATGCTTGAAAAAATTCCTACCATACTTAAAAACAACAAAGCAATTCCTATTATTTTAGTAACTACAGAAGGCACTCTAAGCCTTTTCTTAAGAATATAATATATAATTGACACACCGCATATTGTGAGATAAAACTGGAGCACTAAATATAAGTCCATAAATACAACCGAAAGCATATCATTACTTACAAAAATTGCACAGATTAAAGAAACGATATATATAAATACAGTTACCGAATCCGCCTTAAAATCATCAAAAGAAAGACTAAGCTGTTTTTCACTTTTAAAAATTCTGAGGGCAAGTGATGCTACATAAGCAACAATAAAACCAATTATCGAAAAAACTATAATCATCACTGCTATAAATACATTTCTGCTCATATTAATATATTCAGAAGCAAAGGATAAATCCTGCATTCCCATTTGCAGAGAAACATCGCTTAATGTCTGTTCCATTATATAAAACATATCAGTAACAGGGTTAATCCCAAGAATTTTTATACTGTACAGAATGTATGCTGCATAAACTCCGCCCGTTGCAAGAATTCCCCAGATAATTGAAAGCTTATTGTTATACTTTTTTATAACTGTAACGCCAATAAGTATACCTGCAAGTATCATAAAAGGCACCATAACAAAGGTTGTGAATAAATCCTTTGAAAAAGCAAGTGCAAGTGTTATGTTTAAAGTTGCAGTTACAGCTGTCAGATATGGACTTAAGTGAACAGTTTCAACAGCAAACACCGCTGTGTATACAAGAGGAAGTATTAACGCAACTATACCAAGGTTTATACCTGCAACCAGAGCAAAACATGAAGCAAGAGTTGTTATAGCAAAAATTGTAGTCTGTTTTCTCAACACACACCTCTCCTTTTACCATAGATAAATATATTATAACATTTATATTCAAATTCTTCAATAGTTTTTTACAAAAAAAGCACAC
>CAZMRY010000056.1:0-9683 GCA_964568815.1 uncultured Eubacteriales bacterium
GGTATTTCAATTGCCAGAATTTCCATCATTTTGTTAAGAACTCTCAGTGCAAGCTCAAGAGTTGAAAGTCTTGACTTTCTCTTCTTTTCGTCTTCTTCTGAAAGCACCTTGTATTCGTGGTAGTATTTATTAAGTGCTGCTGCAAGCTTGTATGCATATTCTGCAACTGCACTGGGAGCAAAATCTGCCGCTGCGTTTTCAAGGGCAGTCTGATGTTCTGTTAAGAGAAGGAATAATTCTGTCTGTACATCACCCTCTGATAAAAGGATTTCTCCCTCTGCACTGTCCTGTGCCTTGCTTATAATCGATGCGGCTCTTACTGCACTGTACTGGATATATGGTCCCGTTTTACCTTCAAATGAACAGAACTTGTCAATATCAAAAACATAGTCCTTGCTTCTGTGGTTTGAAAGGTCTGCAAACTTAAGTGCTCCAATTCCAACTCGTCTTGCAATTTCTTTCATTTCAGCATCGTCAACATCACCGCTGATTGCATCCTTAACTCTGTTATATGCATCAATTTCAAGAGTATTTATAAGGTCTTCAAGACGCATAACTCCGCCCTCACGGGTTTTGTACGGCTTACCGTCTTTGCCGTTCATTGTGCCGAAGCCTGCAAAGAAAAGCTCTGTCTTTTCTTTTGCGATTTCTGTTTTTCTTGCAGCTCTGAAAAGCTGTTTGAAGTGTGTACCCTGTCTGTTATCAACAACATACACGATTAAATCAGGGTCAAAGTCTTCATTTCTCATTACGATTGTTGCAAGGTCTGTTGTGTCGTATAAAACAGCACCGTCAGACTTTAAAAGAATTAACGGAGGAAGCGGCGGATTGTCTGTTTCTTCTGTTATGTCAACAACAAGGCAACCGTCGTCTTCTCTTGCAAGACCCTTTTTCTTTAAATCCTCAATCATAACAGGAATTATATCTCTTACATCTGATTCGCCTTTCCACAGGTCGAAATCAACTAAAAGTCTTGAATAGTTTTTCTTTAAATCTTTAATTGAAACTGCAAGAACTGTTTCCCATATTTCAAAGTATATTCCTTCACCTTTCTGGAGTTCAAATGTAAGCTTTTTACATTCCTCCATAACGAGTGGGTCTGCTTTTGCCTGAGCAGATTTTGCGGGATATGTTTTTTCAAGAACAGAAATTGTTATGTGCTTTTCTCTGTCTTCTTTTGTCATAAGGTTTTCAAGACCGAACTGTTCTATAATGCCTGAAATAACCATACCCATCTGAAGTCCCCAGTCACCAAGGTGAACATCGCCGACAACCTTGTGACCAAGTGCTCTGAAAAGTCTTTTAACAGCCTCGCCTATTATGGCACTTCTTAAATGTCCCACATGAAGCGATTTTGCAACATTCGCTCCGCCGTAGTCAATAACGATTGTCTTTGCTTTTTCAGGCGTATCTATAAGCAAATCGTTGCTTTTTTTCATTTTGTTTATAAAATCGCATAAAAATTCATCTGAAACATCCATATTAAGAAATCCCGGTGGGCAAGCCTCAACCTTTTTGAAGGTTTTGCTTTCCTTTAAAATTTCAGCGATTTCGTTTGCTATATCAAGAGGCTTTTTCTTATATATCTTCGCAAGCGGCATACAGCCGTTGCACTGATACATACAAAGGTCAGGTCTGTTTGAAACTGAAACAACTCCGTACTCCTTGTCGTAGCCTGCTTTTTCAAATGCGTTTTTAACTTCCTGTGTTAAAATTCCTTTAAAACTCATTTATCATATGTCCTTTCAAATTTTTACAATTTCTGCAACCGACGCATCCGAAAGAGCAATAAGCCCTTTAACCGGAAGCTCCATCATATCGCCTATTCTTCCTGCTGAAACAATGATTGTTTCAAAGCTTTCGCAGGATTTGTGAATAATTGTTTTGTATTTTTTCTTCATACCAACGGGAGTGCAACCGCCTCTTATGTAGCCTGTAACAGCGTTTATGTCTTTAACAGCAATCATTTCAACATTTTTTTCGCCTGCCGCCTTTGCCGCAAGCTTCATATCAAGCTCACATTCAACAGGTATAACAAAAACATTGTAATTTTTGCTTTTTCCCACCGTTACAAGGGTTTTGAAAACCCTTTCCTTAGGCATACCGATTTTTTCGGCAATTTCAATTCCGTCTTTAAATTCATCACATTCATAATGATGAATTTTGTATTCAATTTTGTTCTTTTCTGCAATTCTTACTGCATTTGTTTTAATTTTATCCATAGCTATTATATTGTAGCAAAAAAAAGAGGAGTTGTAAACCTTATTTGTGGAATTTTTGTGAATTATACTTCTATTTAGTCAAAAACAGTTGACTTTACGCCCAAAAAACTGTATAATGTTTAATCAGGAAACAATCATTTACAAAAGGAGAGATTATTTTGAAAAAGATAATAAGTTTATTACTTTGTGTGTTATTGCTCGTAAGCTTATTTACAGCTTGTGACAGAACATTAACAATGGAAAAAATTCTTGAAAACACAGAAATCGTTATGGGTAAAGCAGGTAAGCAGAATATTCATGCCTATGAGCTTATTTACCTTATGTCTATGGGATATGATGCAGAAACTGCATTTGAAGAAATTTCATCAATTAAGATTATGCAGCAGAAGGCTCTGGACTCAGGTATTGCTCTTACAGAAGAAGAAATCGCTGCATCTGATGAAGAATTAAACGCTATGATTGAACAGTACGGCGGACAGGAAGCTTTTGACGAAATCCTTTCTCAGTTCGGTTTAACATTTGAACAGTACAAATCAATTATGGACATGTCAAATATCGTTACTAAATTCAACAGTGAAGCTGTTAACCTCGGTCTTTTTGAAGAAGTTACAGAAGAAGAAGCTAAAGCATACTTTGATGCAAACTTCATTAAAGCAAAGCATATTTTATTTACAACACAGAACCCTGAAACAGGCGAGGCTCTTACCGAAGAAGAAATCAACACAAAAATGGCTCTTGCAGAAGAAACTCTTGACAAAATCAAAGCAGGTGCAGATTTTGACAGCTTTGCAGACTTAAACGAAGACCCCGGTTCTGCGTCAATGCCTGAAGGTTATGTTTTTGCTGTTACCGCAAAAATTACTGATGAAGATGAAAAAACAACTCTTCAGCAGGCTGGTTTTGCTATGGTAACTGAATTTGAAGCTGCTGCAGATGCACTTGAAATTGATGCTGTTTCAGACCTTGTTTCTACTTCATATGGTGCTCATATTATCAAAAGAGTTGCTATGACAGACGAAGACTATCAGGACAACAAAACAACAATCATAAACATTCTCAACAACGCAAATTACCTTAAGAAAATTGCAGAATGGAAAGAAGATTACAAGATTGAAAAGAATGAAAAAATGATTGCTTCAATCAACATGGATGAGTTCCAGCAGATTATGGCAGCAAAGGCTGAAGAAAAAGCAGCACAGCAGACAGAATCTCAGGTTTCTGAAGAAAACACAGCTGAATAACTAACACACGAAAAGCAGAGAAAAAAATCTCTGCTTTTTCTTTGTGTTTTATTGACAATTTATGTATTTAAGAGTATAATTATACAGATAATACGAAGACTATGGAAAGGAACTTCTTATGAGACATTTACTTAAACTCGGCGACCTTACATCTCAGGAAATTTTTGAGATTTTAGAGCTTGCAGAAAAATTAAAGTACGAACAGAAAAACAATATACCTCAGAACTATCTTAAAGGAAAAACTCTTGGTATGATTTTTGAAAAGTCATCAACGAGAACAAGAGTGTCTTTCGAGGTTGGTATGCACCAGCTTGGAGGCTATCCTCTCTTCTTAAGCTCAAACGATTTGCAAATCGGCAGAGGCGAGCCTGTTAACGATACAGCAAGAGTTCTTTCAAGAATGATTGACGGTATTATGATAAGAACATACGAACAAAAAGAGGTTGAAGACCTTGCAAAATACGGTTCAATTCCTGTTATAAACGGTCTTACAGACTACGCACATCCTTGCCAGGTGCTTGCAGACCTTTTAACCATAAAAGAACACAAGGGCAATTTAGAAGGACTTAAAATATGCTTTGTCGGCGACGGTAATAATATGGCAAACTCAATTATCGTTGGTTGCATAAAGGCAGGTATGAAGGTTGCAATTGCCTGCCCGAAAACAAATCAGCCTGACAGCGACATTATGAAATGGGCAAACGATACAGGAAACCTTCTTGTTACAGACGACATTATGCTTGCGGCTAAAGACTCTGATGTTTTATACACAGATGTATGGGCATCTATGGGTCAGGAGGACGAGGCTGAAGAAAGAAAGAAAATCTTTAAAGGCTATCAGATTAACGACGAGCTTATGGCAGTTGCTAAAGAAAATGCAATGGTGCTCCACTGCCTCCCTGCACACAGAGAAGAGGAAATTACTGCAAAGGTTTTTGAAGAACACGCAGACGAAATCTTCGACCAGGCAGAAAACAGACTTCACGCACAGAAAGCAGTTTTAGTTAAATTGCTTGGATGATAGGCTTCTCCTTGAGGAGAGGCTCCGCCGAAGGCGGTGGTGAGGTGTGTTGTGCAAAACCACCTCATCCGTCAACCTACGGTTGCCACCTTCCCCTCAAGGGGAAGGCAAATAGGAATTATTTACAGAAAGGAATGACAAAAATGAACGCATATCTCATTCTTGAAAACGGACAGGTTTTCAAAGGAAAGTCTTTCGGGTATGAAAAAGAAACATCAGGCGAGCTTGTTTTCACAACAGGTGCAGTTGGTTACATTGAAACTTTAACAGACCCATCGTTTGCAGGTCAGATTGTTGTACAGGCTTTCCCTTTAATCGGAAACTACGGTATGATTTCTGCAGATGCCGAAAGCAAGAAGACTCATGTTGCAGGATACATTGTTCGCGACCTTTGCGAAATGCCTTCAAACTTCAGATGTGAAACAACTCTTGAAGAATATCTTAAAGAACAGGAAATTATGGGTATCTGTGATATAGACACAAGACAGCTTACAAAAATCATAAGAGAAGAGGGTGTAATGAAAGCAAGAATTACCCTTAAAGAACCCCAAAATGCTGACTTTGATTTTGAAATCAAAGATAAAGTCAAAGATGTAAGCTGTGAGGAGGTTCTTTCAATAGAGGCAAGCGATGCTGAAATGACAGTCGGCATTTTAGACCTTGGTATGCTTAAAAGTATGGCAACAACTCTTGCAAGCAAGGGCGTTAAGGTTGATATACTTCCATACAACACAAAGGCTGAAGACCTTTTAAAGTATGACGGTATACTTCTTTCAAGCGGTCCTTCAGACCCTAAAGCAAACAAAGATGTTATTGAAACAGTTAAAGCCATTATGGGTAAAAAGCCAATCTTTGGCATTGGTCTCGGCCACCAGCTTTTAGCCCTTGCCAATGGCGGTGATACAGAAAAATTAAAGTACGGTCACAGAGGTGCAAATCAGCCTGTAAGAAGCTTAGATACAGGAAAGTGCTTTATAACAAGCCAGAATCACGGCTTTGTTGTTAAAGAGGGCACAACATGCGGCGGTAAAACCTCATTTGTTAATGTTAACGATAACACAGTAGAGGGTATTGAATACGAAAATAATGCCTTTTCTGTTCAGTTCTATCCTCAGGCTTGCGAAAGCCCTATGGATACCTCCTACCTTTACGACAAATTTATTGAAATGATGGAGGGATTCTGATGCCACTTAATAAAGACATTAAAAAAGTTATGGTTATAGGCTCCGGTCCTATTGTTATCGGACAGGCAGCGGAATTTGACTACGCAGGTGCACAGGCTTGTCGTGTTTTAAGAGACGAAGGTCTTGACATTGTTCTTGTTAACTCAAACCCTGCTACCATTATGACAGACAAGAAAATGGCAGACGCCATTTACCTTGAGCCTTTAACTGCAGAAACAGTTAAAAGAATTATCGAAAAAGAAAAGCCGGACAGCATTCTGCCATCTCTCGGCGGACAGACAGGTCTTACAATAGCAATGCAGCTTTCAAAGGAAGGCTACCTTGACAAAATGGGTGTTAAGCTCCTTGGTACAAACGAAGAAGCTATCATCAAGGCTGAAGACAGAGAGCTTTTCAAAGAAACAATGGACTCTATAAATCAGCCTTGCATTCCGTCAGACATTGCAACAGATGTTGAAAGATGTCTTGAAATTGCAGACGAAATCGGATACCCTGTTATTGTCCGTCCTGCGTTCACCCTTGGCGGTGCAGGCGGCGGTGTTGCTTACAACAAAGAAGAGCTTAGAACCATTGCAGGTAATGGTCTTCTTCTTTCACCTATTACTCAGGTTTTAATTGAAAAATATATCTTTGGCTGGAAAGAAATCGAGTTTGAGGTTATCAGAGACAGCAAGGGTACTGCAATCACAGTATGCAGTATGGAAAATGTTGACCCTGTAGGCGTTCATACAGGTGACTCAATCGTTGTCGCTCCTGCGGTTTCACTTTCAACCAAAGAATACAATATGTTAAAGAGTGCGGCTTTAAACATTATCTCTGCCTTAAATATTGAGGGCGGTTGTAACTGTCAGTTTGCACTTAATCCTGAAACCTTTGAATATGCTGTAATCGAGGTTAACCCACGAGTTTCCCGTTCATCAGCTTTAGCTTCAAAGGCAACAGGTTATCCTATTGCAAAGGTTTCATCAAAAATTGCGCTTGGTTACACTCTTGACGAAATCAGGAACGATGTTACAGGTATGACATACGCATGCTTTGAGCCTGCAATAGACTATATCGTTGTTAAAATGCCTAAATGGCCATTTGATAAATTTGCCTATGCAAAGAGAACTCTCGGCACGCAGATGAAAGCAACAGGCGAGGTTATGGCAATCGGGCCAACCTTTGAAATGGCTATTATGAAAGCTGTAAGAGGTGCAGAAATCAAGATTGACACCTTAAACCTTCCTGCATTTAACAACCACGAAAACATTGAAGAGCAGCTCCACCAGATGGACGACAGAAGACTTTTTGCTATCTTTGAGGCATTGAAGCAGGGCGTTTCAACAGAAAAAATCCACGAAATCACAATGGTTGACGAATGGTTTATTGAAAAGCTTAAAAACCTTGTAAGCTTTGAAAAAGAAATAGTTAATAACCTTACAGATGAACTTTACCTTAAAGGTAAAAAGCTCGGTTACACAGATACAGCTTTAGAAAGAATATCAGGTGTAGCTGTTAAAAACCATAAATCATCTGTTTACAAAATGGTTGACACCTGTGCAGGCGAATTCAAGGCACAGACACCTTACTTTTACAGCTCACACGATACAGACTGTGAGGCAAGAGAAAGTGCATCTGATAAAAAGAAGATTATCGTTCTTGGTTCAGGTCCTATAAGAATTGGTCAGGGTATTGAGTTTGACTATTCCTCCGTTCACTGCGTATGGACATTAAAAGAGCTTGGCTACGAGGTTATAATTATAAACAACAACCCTGAAACAGTTTCAACAGACTTTGATACTGCGGACAGACTTTATTTTGAGCCTTTAACACCCGAAGATGTAATGAATGTTATTGAAATTGAAAAGCCTGTAGGTGTTGTAGTAGCATTTGGCGGACAGACTGCTATTAACTTAACAAAGTTCTTGTCACAGAATAATATACCAATTCTCGGCACATCTGCTGAGGGCATTGACCTTGCAGAAGACAGAGAACAGTTTGACGCACTTCTTGAAAAATTTGATATTAAACGACCAAAGGGTCTTACTGCTATGTCACTTGAAGACGCACTTAAATGTGCAAACGAGCTTGGATATCCTGTACTTTTAAGACCATCCTATGTTATCGGCGGTCAGAATATGACAATTGCCCACAATGATGAAGATGTTACAAAGTATATGAACATTATCCTTGGCGGTAAAATCGAAAATGCCGTTTTAATTGACAGATATATGAAAGGCACAGAACTTGAGGTTGATGTTATTTCAGACGGATGCGATGTTTTAATCCCAGGTGTTATGCAACACGTTGAAAGAGCAGGTATTCACAGCGGTGACTCAATTGCAGTTTACCCTCCTTTCAGCCTTTCAGACAAAATGCTTAAGACTATTGTAGACAGCTCAACAACTCTTGCTCTTTCACTTGGAACAAAGGGTCTTGTTAATATTCAGTACCTTATTTATGACGGTGAGCTTTATGTTATCGAGGTTAACCCAAGAGCATCAAGAACAATTCCTTATATCAGTAAGGTAACAGGAATTCCAATGGTTGATGTTGCATCAAAGGTTATGCTTGGACAGACAATCAAAGAGCTTGGCTACAAGCCAGGTCTTTATAAGACACCTCCTTGCTTTGCAATCAAGGTTCCTGTGTTCTCTTTTGAAAAGCTTTCTGATATTAATTCAAAGCTTGGACCTGAAATGAAATCAACAGGTGAAGTTTTAGGTATCGGTAAAACCTTCAACGAGGCAATGTTTAAGGGTCTTACCTCTGCAGGCTTAACAGTTCAGACTCACGAGCCAAAGGGTGTGTTCATCAGCGTAGACGAGCACGACTATAATGATGTTATTGGTCTTGCAAAGAAATTTGATGACCTTCAGATTAAAATCTACTCAACAAAGGGCACAGCAGAAGAAATCGAAAGACTTGGCATTGATGTTACAACCTTTGAAGATATTTCAGACTCTGCAATTCTTGATTTGATTGATAAAGAAGAAATTGAGTATATCATTTATACAGGCGAAGCAAAGGACGACTCACTTGACCACTACATCGCCCTTCACAGAAAAGCCCTTCTTGCAGGCATTGTGTGTATGACATCAATCGACACAGCAAACGCCCTTGCAGATATTATTGCAAGCCGTTTCAACCAGTCAAACACAGAGCTTATTGATATAAATAAGATGAGAACAAAGCGTCAGGAGCTTAATTTCTCCAAGATGGCTTGCTCAGGTAATGACTTTATCTTTATTGATAACAGAAACGGTGAAATCACGAGCCCTGAATCACTTTGTATTCAGATTTGTGACAGACACTACGGCGTTGGCGGTTATGGTATTATTCTTATTGAAAATTCTTCTGTTGCTGATGCAAAAATGAGAATTTTCAACAGAGACGGTTCAGAGGGCAGAATGGCTGGTAATGCCATTATGTGCGTAGGTAAATATCTCTACGATAATGGTTTGGTTGACAAAACAGACATTACCATCGAAACAGGTGCAGGTATCAAGGAGCTTCGTCTTAACCTCCGTGATGAGAAGGTTTCATCAGTAAGAGTTAATATGGGTAAGGCAAACCTTGATGCAAAATCACTTCCTGTAGAGCTTGGCAAGGATAAGGTTGTTAACGAAAAAACAAAAATCGGCGAAAATGAATACGATATTACATGCGTTTCTATGGGTAACCCACACTGCGTAGTCTTTGATGATTATATCAGCAGACTTGACCTTAAGAAAATCGGACCTGTTTTTGAGCACGCACCTATCTTCCCTGACAGAGTTAACACAGAATTCGTAAGATATGTTAACAAGAGAACTCTTAAAGTTCGTGTCTGGGAAAGAGGTATCGGCGAAACAATGGCTTGCGGTACAGGTGCTTGTGCATCAGTTGTCGCCGCAGTATTAAACGGCTATTGCAAGCAGGACCGTGACATTACAGTTAAATTAAAAGGCGGAGACCTTATAGTAAACTACTCATCAGACGGAACAGTTTACCTTACAGGCAACGCAGAACTTATATACGAAGGAAAACTTTC
>CAZMRY010000057.1:0-9544 GCA_964568815.1 uncultured Eubacteriales bacterium
ATATAAAATATATTGATAAAGTACCGCATCTTCAGACGGAGGTACTTAAGAAGACTATTGAAATGTATGATTAAGGAAATAATAATTGTAGAAGGAAAATATGATAAAATAAAGCTTGACAGTATTCTTGAAAATGCAGTTGTAATTGCAACCAACGGTTTCAGAATATTTAAGGATAAGGAAAAAACAGCACTTTTGAGAAGATATGCAAGAGAGAGGGGAGTTGTTGTTTTAACCGACTCCGATTCTGCTGGATTTCTCATAAGAAACCATCTTAAAAAGATACTTGGGAGCGATAATATTAAAAACGCTTATGTGCCTGAAATAAAAGGAAAAGAAAAACGAAAAGCAACAGGCTCAAAGGAAGGACTTTTAGGTGTGGAGGGCATAAGCAAGGAAGTAATTCTTGATGCACTTGAAAAAGCAGGCTGCGGATTGGAAATAAGCCACAAGCTTACACCTGTAACAAAGCTTGATTTGTTTAATGACGGATATATCGGAAAGGCTGACAGTTCACAAAAAAGAGCCTTGCTTTTAAAAAAACTCGGTCTTCCGTCTAAGCTTTCTGTAAACGCACTTTTAGATGCACTAAATACCTTTATAGGTTATGAAGAATACAAAAAACTCTCATAAGGTGATTGCCTTATGAGAGTTTTTTTGTAATCGATTTACCATGTGAACTGAATGTTTGCTTTTGATGTCCATGCGGTAAGATTATTTGTAACATATGTGTTTGCATCAAATCTATAAAGTAAGTCGAAAGGAATAGCATCAAAGGTTTCATATGCTTTAATAATGTGGTAGCCGTATGATGTTTCTGTAACAGGAGAAATCTGATTTACTTTAAGCTTAAGAGCAGCTTCTTCAAATTCTTTAACCATACCACTTCCTTCGTATACATAATATCCTTCTGATGGCATGCCGGGGTCATTGTTATTTTGTGAAATAAAGCTTTCAAAGTTAGCATTTTTTCTTGTTGCCTGATTATAGATTGCACCTGCTTTAGCTTTTGCAGCTGCTTTGTCCTTATCACTTAAAGGTGTACCAGTTGCTGTATCTACTGTTGGAATCAATATGTGTTTAACTCTTACAGTAGGTAATTTGAAGGCATCAATGTTTTCATTATAATACTTGAGAGCCTCTTCCTTGTCAGCTGATGCGATTTCCGGGTCTGTACCGATTTTTTCAAGCAATTTAAGATAAATTAAATCAAATTCGCTGACAGCGTTATAGTATGATGAATATTCGTCATATGTAATTCCGCTTTGTGCAAGTACAATTTCAAGGATTTCTTTTCCGCCGAATTCTTCTTCTACAATCTTATCAAATTCACTTGTAAGTGCTGATTTTTCTTCAGCGGTAAGAGCAAGGTTGTACTTATCTTTACATTCTTGTATATAAGTATAAAGGAGTGCTGTCTGCTCAATGGCACTGTGAACTTCTTCTATAGTTGATGCAGAAGTAATTGCATTCTGACCTTCTACTTTTATAAGATATTCAGGAATTACAGTATCATTTACTTTTCCAGACACCTTGCTGTAATCAATTGTGATTTTGTTAAGTGTTGCAGCTCTTACAGCCTCGTCCCAGCCGATGTTGTAGTTGAACATAGAACCAAGATCTCTTAAAGCAACATATGTTGTTCCGTTATGGACAAAGTTTCTTACCTGAACTGCAATGCCATCAACAACGATGTTAGCAAAATCAACAAGAGCGTTGATTTCAGTTACATAATATTCAACGGGAGGAATTTCTGTAACAGGTGACATTGGCATGCCGTATGTAAATGTTGCAGTTCTTGTTGCATCGTCCCACTGAACATCATAACCGAATGCATTGCCTGCATCTCTTAAACCGATGTATGTTGTTCCTTCATGCACGAAGTTGTGCATCCACACCTGCTGACCGTTAACAAAAACATTGACATAGTCAACGGTTATAACCATTTTTTGAGTTGTTACATCCTGTGCCATTACGCCTGTTGCCAAAGATAAGAGCATAACAGCACAAAGTACAATACTTAATAATTTTTTCATTTTATATAACTCCTTTTGAATTTTAGACAATAATATTATACTTTTAATATTTGTATCTGTCAACGGATATTTTTTTAAAAAAGACTTTATTTTTGATGATTTATATAGTATAATATATTTTAGATAATTATGATTAAGAAAGGAATTACACAATGAGCAGAAAAGATGCGAGAGAATCAGCATTTAAGATTTTATACCAGATGGACATACAGAAATGTCCGGCAGATGAGATACTTAATACCTTTTATAACGAAAATGTCGTTGCAGAGGATGACAAAAAATATATAGACGATGTAACAGTTGGTACATATAACAATCTTAAAGAGATAGATGAAGTTATAATTAAAGGTCTTAAAAGCTGGACACTTAACAGAATTTCAAAGGTGGACAAGGCTGTTTTAAGACTTGCAGTATATGAAATATTCCACAGGGAGGACATTCCTGAAAGAGTATCTATTTTTGAAGCTGTTGAGCTTGTTAAGAAGTATGACAGCCCTAAAGCCGGCGGTTTTGTCAACGGAATACTGAGGGGTATTATAAGAAAAAACGAAGAAAATGGGGAAGAATAATTGAACCAGAATATTTTGACTGTTTCTCAGCTTAATGCCTATATTAAAAGCAAATTTGATTTTGATGATGTTTTATCTTCAATATGGATAAAGGGAGAAATCTCAAATTTCAAAAATCATACATCAGGGCATATGTATATGACCCTTAAGGACGAAACCGGAGTAATAAAAGCGGTGATGTTCAAGGGCAGTACATTTTCGCTAAGATTTATGCCTGAGAATGGTATGAAGGTTTTAGCATATGGCAGAGTAAGTGTTTATGAAAGAGACGGACAGTATCAGCTTTATATAGAAAAAATGGAGCCTGACGGAATAGGTGCTCTTTATATTGCATACGAACAGCTTAAAAATAGACTTGAGCTTGAAGGCTTGTTTGATGAAACACATAAAAAAGACATACCTGCATTCCCAAGAAAAATAGGAGTAGTTACTTCACCTACAGGTGCGGCAATAAGGGATATTCTTAATGTGCTTAAAAGAAGATATCCATTAGCCGATGTAACAGTTTATCCTGTTCAGGTTCAGGGAGAAGGCTCGGCTCAGCAGATTGCATCAGCAATAGAATACATCAACAACTATTCAGAATGTGATGTTATAATAACAGGCAGAGGCGGAGGCTCTATTGAAGATTTATGGTGCTTTAACGAAGAAGTTTGTGCAAGAGCAATATATAGCTCAAAAATACCTGTTATTTCTGCAGTAGGTCATGAAACCGATTTTACTATTGCAGATTTTGTGGCAGACCTTCGTGCACCAACGCCATCAGCGGCGGCAGAGCTTGCAACACCTGATATAAGTGAAATCGAAGAATATCTTTATGATGTAAAAGGCAGGCTGTTAAGACTTGCATCTGCAGTTGTTGAGAATAAAAGGTTTAAGATATCAGAAACATCAAAAAGATTTTCAGAAAAAGCAATTTTAAATGATTATTCAGGTAAAAGACAGTATATAGACAGCCTTGTGCAGAGAGGTGCGGTTGTTGTTAATTCAAAAATTGCAAATTCTAGAGAAAAGTTTATAAAGGCTGTTTCAAAGCTTGAGGTTTTAAACCCATTATCAGTGCTGAAAAGGGGATATGGTCTTGCAACAGATGAAGACGGAGCTGTTCTTGACTCAACAGAAAAATTTGAAGCAGATAAAGATTTTATATTAAATTTAAAAGACGGTAAGATTAATGCAACCGTCAGGGAGATAAAAAATGACTAAGAAAATTTCATTTGAAGAAGCAATGAACAAAATAGAAGAGATTGTTTCAAAGCTTGAAAATCAGACAGCAAGCCTGGAAGAAACTGTTGAACTTTATAAAGAAGGCACAGAACTTTCTGTCCTTTGTAATAAAATGATAGATGAAGCAGAACAGAAAATAAAGGTTCTTGCAAAAACAAAAAACGGTCTTGAAGAAAAGGATTTCGTAGACAATGAATAATACTGAATATTTAGCTAAAAAAGAATACTATCATTCATACGCAGAAAAAACTCTTTCTGCCTTAAAGCTTGATTATGACTGTAAGCAGAAAAACCTTTTCGATGCAATAAATTACAGTCTTATGGCAAAAGGAAAAAGAATAAGACCTGTTATCTTACTTGCAGCTTGCGAAATGGCAGGGGGCAATATAAAAGATGCAGAAAACTTTGCTGCAGGTCTTGAAATGATACATAATTCATCTTTAATTCACGATGATTTGCCTGCAATGGATAATGATGATTTAAGAAGAGGAAACCCAACAAATCATATTGTATACGGCGAGGCTACTGCAATACTTGCAGGTGATGTGCTTTTGGTAAGACCTTTTGAGGTTATGGCAGATGCAGTAAACACAAAAGGTCAGATAGATGCGTTAAAGTACATAGCAAAGTGTGCAGGTGCTGAGGGTATGATGGGTGGTCAGGAAATTGACCTTAAATGCGAAGGCGTAAAAGCAGATGAAGAAACAATCGTTGTTTTAAACAGACTTAAAACAGGTGCACTTTTTAAAGCTGCAGTTGTGGCAGGTGTTATGATTGCAGGGGCTGATGAAGAAAAGCTTAAGGCTGCTGAAGAATACGGAGACCTTTTAGGGCTTGCTTTTCAGCTGGTTGATGATTTGCTTGATAACGACCCAAATGCTGATACAGGAAAAACAAAGGGCAGTGACATAGAAAAAGAAAAAAGCACATATCTTTCTGTTTACGGAGAAGAAAAATGCAGAGAAATGATTGAAATGTGCACAAATAAAGCAAAAGAAGCATTAAGTATATTTGGCGAAAAAGCCGAATTTTTATGTATGCTTGTGGAAGAGTTGGCAACAAGAGTAAATTAAGCCATAATTTATAAATTGATTATGTAAACAAACAATGTTAGTATGTTTACATAATAACAATACAGGAGAAAAAATGTGAAAAAAATTACAGGAATAATTCTTGCAGTTCTGATGATTGTTATGATGATAGCAACACCTGCAAGTGCACAACTTAATATTCCACAGTACATAAGAGTTGGACTTTTTTATAATACAACTGCCAAAACTGCAATAACTCTTTCAGGAGAAAATGTAGGTCTGCAGTGTGAAGGTGTTGAGCCTTTATATGCATCCGCATTCAGCGTCAGCGTGACGGATGGTGGATTTTATGTAAATGATGTACTTTATCAGGCAGAAACACTTGAATTTGTACCTGACAACGGCATCATAACTGTTGATTCTAAGCCGTACAGAGGTTATATAAGATTAGTTTCAAACGGAAACAGTTTTAGTGTTATAAATGTTGTTAATCTTGAAGAATATTTATATGGAGTTCTTCCTCTTGAAATGGCAACGGGCTGGCCTATAGAGGCACTTAAGGCACAGGCCGTTTGTGCAAGAACTTATGCAGCCAAAGATGTTGGAAGATTTGAGCAATACGGCTTTGATGTAACAGATAACACACTTTCGCAGATGTACGGCGGTGTAAATGTGGAAAAAGAAGATACCACAAGGGCGGTTGATGAAACAAAAGGACTTATTGCTACATATAATGGCAATATTGCAGAAACATATTATTTTGCAACATCAAGTGGAACAACTCTTGATGTAAAAGATGTATGGGGCTCGGATAAATACCCTTATCTTGTACCTGTAGACGACTCTTTGCAGTCTGAGGTTATACCTGACAACGGCAAATGGAAGGTAGAATATACAAAAAATGAGCTTACTGAGCTTTTTGAGAGCAAAGGTGTAGACATTGGAATTGTGCTTGATGTTTCTGTTGATGAATATAATCAGCAGGGTGCAGTTATGAAGCTTACCTTCAGCGGTGCAGACGGCAGTAAGACATACACAAAAGGAAAAACAAGAGATATTCTCAATTTAAGAAGTCAGACTTATACATTAACCAAGCTTACAACAGGCGGAGAAAGTAAAATACTGTCAGTTTTAACAGGAAAGGGAAACACATCAACAACACTTAATATAAATGTTCTTTCAAAAGAGGGACAAACAGCAGTTGCAGATAAAGTAAATGTTCTTTCAAAGGATACTGTAGAATGTTACGAAAACAAAACAGGAGATTTTACAGGTATAAGACTTGAGGGAACGGGATACGGACATGGTATAGGAATGAGCCAGAACGGTGCAAAAGCAATGGCAAAAGCAGGACATACCTTTGATGAAATTATAAAGCACTATTACACAGGTGTTGAACTTACAAGTGTCGCGGCGGAGGAAACAGAAAATGAAGAATTGGAAGCTTTCTGATTTTAATTACGATTTACCAAAAGAATATATAGCACAGACTCCCTTGAAAGACAGAAGCTCATCAAAGCTTATGATTCTAAACAGAGAGAAAAATGAAATAACACACAAGCATTTTTCTGATATTATAGATTTGCTTGACCCAAAAGATTGTCTTGTTTTAAATGATACAAAGGTAATACCTGCAAGACTTTTAGGAGTTAAAGAAGAAACAGGTGCACACATAGAAGTATTTCTGCTTAAAAGATTAACGGAAGAAAATGTGTGGGAATGTATGGTAAGACCTGGTAAAAGGGTCAAAAAAGGAACAATTGTAATCTTTGGAAACGGAGAATTAAAAGCAGAAATAAGAGACAGCCTTGATGACGGGCTTAAAACAGTAAAATTTATTTATGAGGGAATATTTGAAGAGGTCCTTGATAAGTTGGGACAGATGCCTCTTCCACCTTATATAACTGAAAAACTTGAAGATAAAGACAGATATCAGACAGTTTATTCAAAAAATCCAGGCTCGGCGGCAGCACCAACAGCAGGGCTTCATTTCACAAATGAACTTCTTGAGAAAATAAAAGCAAAGGGCATAAGAATTGCATATGTAACACTTCATGTTGGACTTGGCACATTCAGACCTGTTAAGGTTGAAAATATAACAGACCATAAAATGCATTCAGAGTTTTACATCATAAGCAAAGAAGCTTGTGATATAATTAATGAAACAAAGAAAAACGGCGGAAGAGTTATTTCTGTTGGCACAACATCGACAAGAACACTTGAATCTGCGGCAGATGAAAAAGGATATCTCATACCTAAATCAGAAGATACCGACATTTTTATTTATCCGGGCTATAAATTCAAGATAATAGACGGACTTATAACAAATTTCCACCTTCCGGAATCAACTCTTTTAATGCTGATTAGTGCATTTTATAACAGGGAAGAAATCTTAAAAGCATATGAAAGTGCAAAAGAGAATAACTATCGCTTTTTCTCTTTCGGCGATGCTATGTTTATACAATAAAAAAATTCCACCGCGGTGGAATTTTTTTATTAACCTCCAATTGCTTCTTAAACTTAGTCTCGTCTGTCATACGGCTTGCATATTCAAGTGAAGTCTGATGCTTAAGGTCAGTTGAAAACTGCATTAACATCACAGAGTGCATCCTGTAATTATTCATCCGTGAATTCTCTGTCAAAGGCTACATATTTATCCTCTGTGTCTTGAATTGAATGTGTAACTGTGATATAATAAGTTCAGAATTTGGATAAGAGGCTATATTTATGAGAAAGTTACAAAATTTACATACTCACACTTGCTATTGTGATGGGAAAGATTCTCCGGAAGAGATTGTTCTTACTGCTATAGACAAGGGCTTTACATCAATAGGATTTTCGGGGCATTCGTATATGCATTATGCCCCCAATCATTCAATGTCAATAGACGGGACTGAAGAATATAAGAATGAGATTACCTTACTCAAAGAAAAGTACCAAAATAAGATTGATATTTTTTGTGGGCTTGAAGTTGATATGTATTCTGAAATCGACTTGACAGGATACGATTACCTTATAGGTTCTGTTCACTATCTTTTGTGCGACGGAAAATATATTGGGTTTGATCGCAGTACCGAAGTTGTAAAAGGAGTAATTGACGAACATTTTGCCGGCATAGGAATAGAATATGCTAAAGCGTATTATAAAGCTCTGGCAGAGTTGCCCCAATACGGTAATTTTGATATAATCGGTCATTTTGATTTAATAACAAAGCATTGTGATAACGTTAAATTATTTGATCAGAATTCTGCTGAGTATAAAAATGCTGCAATAGAAGCAGTACGGGCATTAGAAGGAAAAATCCCTTTTTTTGAAGTAAACACAGGCGCTATAGCAAGAGGCTATCGAAAGAAACCATATCCGGAAGATTTCTTGCTTAAGGAATTAAAAAAACGTGGATTTGGGGCTGTTATCACATCGGATTGTCATGACAGAAAAATGCTTGATTGTGAATTTGAGTATGCTGCTGAACTGTTAAAGCAATGCGGATTTAAAGAACGGTATGTTTTAACAAAGCAGGGATTTAAGCCTGTTTCGTTATGAACGGAGGATATAAATGAACATTTTAACATATATTATTTTAATTTTTTCCTTGTTAGGAGCTTTAGACCGCATTTTTAACAATCGTTTCGGCTTGGGAAAAGAGTTTGAAAAAGGTTTCATTTTATTTGGAACCATGGCACTTTCGATGATTGGTATGATAACAATAGCACCTTTCATTGCGGATATATTGAAACCCCTATTTGACTTTGTTTCAAACATCTTACATATTGATTCGTCAATTATACCGGCGTCATTGTTCGCAAATGATATGGGAGGCGCCTCTTTGGCTGTTGAAGTGGCAGACAACGAACTTATTGGATTATTTAATGCTTTGGTTGTATCATCTATGATGGGATGTACAATATCATTTACAATTCCTGTTGCTCTCGGTATGGTGGATAAGAAGCAACACAAGGAACTTTTACTTGGTCTTTTGTGTGGCATCACTACAATTCCTGTTGGCTGTTTAGTAGCGGGTTTGATATGTAAAATACCATTTATTTCTGTTGTTATAGACTTGATACCCCTTGTGCTTTTTTCTGCTATAATAGTATTTGGCTTAGTTCGGTTTCCGGATATATGCGTAAAAATATTCAGCGGTTTCGGTTATTTCATAAAGGTAATTATTACAATAGGACTTGCACTGGGAATTATCAGATTTTTAAGCGGATTTGAAGTGATAAAGGGGCTTGAAACTATAGAAGAAGGTGCCCGTATATGCCTCAATGCAAGTATCGTGATGACAGGTGCTTTCCCGCTTATGTTTGTTGTTTCAAAGGCACTGTCAAAACCAATTAAAAAATTAAGCGGTCGAATTGGAATTAATGAGATTTCGGCAGTAGGTTTTATTTCATCCTTGGCTACAAGTATGACCACATTCGGAATGATGGATGAAATGGACAAAAAAGGGGTTATGATGAATTCTGCTTTTGCAGTATCAGCGGCATTTACTTTTGCCGGTCATCTTGCATTTACTATGGCTTTTGATAGCTCGTTTATAGTACCGGTGATAGCAGGTAAACTTGTTTCGGGAGTATTAGCTGTTATTCTTTCAGCTATTATTTCCAAAAAGTTGAGCATTGGCATCTAAATCGTTCACTGATTCTAAAGAGGGACAAAAAGCCTTCCCCTTGAGGGG
>CAZMRY010000058.1:0-9506 GCA_964568815.1 uncultured Eubacteriales bacterium
ATATAAAAACCCCCGACCCGAGAATGGCAAAATTACTCATAACCCAGTATGGCGGTGCATACTGCATTTGCTATAATTGGATAGGGGGTTCTTTAATTGGTATGGTAATAATAAATGATTTTGAGGGTTTTGTCAAGCTTGTTGTATAAGATATTTTTAATAATGCTTTTGGCTGCTGTTTGCTTGTCGAGTGCGTCTGCATCTGATGTTAGTGTGTTGTATGTTTCGGTCAGGTGGTTTAAAGCTTCTTGTTTGAAGTTTGTTTTGTTTGAAGCTTCTGATGCGGAGAGCTGAGAGGTCAGCTCGTTTATTTCGGCCGTGATGCGAGATTTATTTTGTGCGTATTCTTCTACTGTGTCGTAGCCTTTTTCATAGGCATCTTTTACACGAGCGAGACGAATTTGAGCGTTTTCAAGCTTGTCCTTTAATGTTCTGACATTTGAGGAAACTTTGAAGTTTACTGTCTCAAGTGGTGAGATTGTGAGCGATTGCTGTTCAATGTCATTTTTGATTGTTTGAAGAACCATAGCTTCTATGGTTTCTTTTTTTATGCTGTTACGAGTGTTGCAACAGCCTTTGACATACTTTCCGCAGGTAAAGTATCCGCCACTGTTTACCATTGTTCCGCCACAGGCAGGGCAGGTCATAAGACCAACGAGCCAATGAGAGGGGTTATATTGCGGTTTGTAGTATGGCTTGAAGTTTGCTTTGATTTCTGCAACTCTTTTTTGTGCTTTGTTAAAGGTTGATTCGTCGATTATAGGTTCGTGAGTACCTTTAACAATCATAAGGTCCGGGTGGTCGTAGTGACGGCGAGTGCGTTCTGTCGGATTCCAACGGATATATCCGCAGTAAGCAGGGTTTCTTATGATGTATTCAACTGTTCGGTTTTCAAAGAGGTTTCCTCTTTTTGTGCGTATGCCCTTTGCGTTAATGTATCTGGCAATTGAAAAATAGCCCTCTCCGTTAATGAAACGGTTGAAGATGTCTCTTATTATTTCTGCTTGCTCTTCGTCAATTATAAGCTGTTTGTTTTCCATTTTATAACCAAAGGGAGCGATTGATAACGGCTCGCCTCTTGTAGCTTTTTCGGTCATACCTTTTTTTACTTCTTCTGAAAGGTTTATTGAATAGTACTCAGCCATTGCTTCGAGCATACTTTCCATAATAAGG
Source organism: uncultured Eubacteriales bacterium (assembly GCA_964568815.1). GTDB lineage: Bacteria > Bacillota > Clostridia > RGIG6154 > RGIG6154 > RGIG8700. The sequence continues at coordinate 1,174 of CAZMRY010000058.1, forward strand.
GAAAATTTATCGTTTTCAATGGTTTCTGTTATAGAAATAACCTTTATGCCGTATTCTTTTTGAAGAAGAGATTTATATACTACGCTGTCTGTTCGGTTTCGGGCAAAGCGGTCAAACTTATGAACAAGGATAACATCGAAGGGAGCAGGCTTTGTTTTTGCAGAGCCTATCATTTTCATAAATTCGGGCCTTTTTTCGGCTTTTCTTCCGCTTTTGCCTTCGTCTATATAGATGTGATTTGTATCAAGAGTATAGTTGTTGTTATTACACCAGGTCTTTATTGCCTTAAGCTGAGCTGAAGGGGAGTATTCTGTCTGGTCGTTGGTTGATACTCTTATATATGCTGCGGCTATCTGTGACATTTTGTGCTCCTTTCTTGTGATTTAAACAGGAACTACAGGTTCTGTTTTTTGAAATGTTAAAATATAACGCTTACCTTTGCTCGAAACTACTTCATTGGATGAATTGAAGTCTATGTGATTTTTTACAATGTAGTCTTTGCCTTTTTCAACATCGCTTTGTAAAAAGCGAATAAATCCGTTTGTTAAAGGAACTTTATCTTTTTTTCTGATGAATGCATAAAATAAATGATGTGCATAGAAATCGTTTGTTGTAAGACGATTATTTTTATCTTGACTGACGATACTTATAGTTGTTGTTTGAATGCGTGCGTAGTATGAATATTCATGAATAATAATGCTATTGTCATCAAGCTCACACATAGTAACCGGATAAAAATGTTCTTGTATGTCTTTCAGAATTATAGTTTCGTTTGCTTTCTTAATATTTGCAAATTTACCTTTTGGAACAGCTGATGAAAGCTCTCTGTATTCTTCGAGAAGCTTTTGGCATTTTTCTAATTCATCTTCTGCAGCCCATCTTTTTTCTTTCTCTTCACCGTAAAGCTTGGAATATGTTTCTTTTGAGTTCCGTTCTTTAGAAAAATCTTTCAGAGAAATAGGGAAGTAAAAAAAGTTGAATACAAAAATTATTATGAAGGGAGCTGCGGCTATATAGTCATTTAAAACTCCACCAAAAGAAATGAAAAGAGGAATTATAAAAAATATCAGTACTATATGAACATATATAAGAAAAATGCTAAATCGTTCTTTCATATTATCTTTCCTTTGAGGTATAACATAATAACAGTCCATTATTCAATTTACATTATTATGTTATATTTTAATTTTATGGGTTGCAGACGGAACACGGTGAATGTGTTTTGTCTGCTTGTTTTTTATCTATAACTGCAATATTGTCTTTGCCTTTAACATATCTGCAGTTGCTTCTGTGATATTTTTTACCTGTTGAGGTGATATAGACTTCCTCGGTTGTTTGCTCTGTTACAGATGTAGGGAGCAGCTGCATCGGTGCGGCCACATAGCCGACATAAAAGCTTAAGAATGCTACAGCGATAAAACCTATTATGCAGGCAATGAGTTTTCTTTTGTTTGAGGGGTGTAACACTGCATAGGTAAAGGCATCAGCTTCAATGTCAAGCTGTAATCTGTTCTTAAGAAAAAGCCTATTGTCAGAAAAATGTTCTAAAACAATATGTCCTGTTTCGTGTAGAAGGAGATAAAGCTTATCTTCGGAAGAAACGGCATTATTGATAAAGATTATTTTTGCTGTTCCTGTATAGGAGAAAGCGTTTGTGCTCTTTGCTTTTTCAACCATTCCGTAACGAATCAGTTCCGCATCACCTGAAGGTGTATTAAAGAAAATGATTTTAAAGCCATATTTGTTTAACAAATAATTTTCTATGCAAGAAAACTCTACTTCTCCTTTTAATTTTTTTATGAACTTATTAGCAGTCCTTGATATGTTTTTGTTTTTCATATTAAAAATCCTTTCTATGAATAAGGACTGCTATTATGTTATCAGCTTAAGTGGTCTGCTCGGTTATAGGCGGAAGAATTGCTTCTGTTTCATCAGCACCATGAGCAGCAACCTGGTAATATTCTTCTCTCGGCATTTCAATTATCTCGTGTGTATATTTTTTATTCTCAAGTAAATCGTCTATATAGTTTTCTGCTTTTGTTTTACCAAGAGTATTTAATTTGTTGTATTTGTTTAGGATGGGATTAGGTGTTTCGAAATTTGTAATATTAGGAATATCAGTTTTACAAAGGAGATAGTCGAGACTTACATTGAATATTTTTGCCATAGCTTCTAAAATGGGAGTTTTAATATTTTTTACTATACCATTCTCATATCGTTGAATAGTAGATTTATCCATTCCTAATTTATATCCTAACTGTTCCTGTGTAAGACGGTGTTGCTCTCTGCATTCTTTTATTCTTTCTGATATTGTAGATGCACTACTTTTTGTTGAAAAGGGATTTTTCGAACTTTTTAAATTTTCAGGAAGAGATATATTGATGTTTGCAGTACATTCCTGTTCAAATAAATCTTCTACTGAAACATTAAAACATTTTGCTATTTGTAATAATGTATAGTTGTCGGGTTCGCGTTTGTTATTTTCATATTGGCTATAAGTATTTTGCGGTATATTAAGACTACTGCAAACATCTTTCTGCTTTAATCCAGCTTTTTCTCGTATTTCTTTTAGTCTTAACAAAATATCACCTCTTGACATATTAAGTATAATATGTTATTATAAAAGCAGAAAAGGGAGCAACAATAGTTGTTTCCGCAAAGTAAATCGTTTTATTATATAAGCCGTCTACTTGGCAGAGTAGGCGGTTATTTCTTTATGCAAAGAATAATTATTGTTATAAGTAATGTGAAACTTATAATTTCTTCCATAGAAACACCCCCTTATGGTAGGTGTCGGAAACAACCGCCGCTCCCTTGACTACAGCTGTGATTATAGCATATCAAATTGCAAAATGCAATAAAAATATTAAAGTTGATACAAAAAAATGCAAAAAGCTATTGACAATTCACAAAATGTGATGTATAATTATCACAGGTTGAGAAAATCAACCGCAAAAAGCAAAGGAAAGGAGCAAAAAGCGATGAGCAAGGGTAAAAAGGTAGAATATATCACGGAAAGAGTTGTTAATATAAAGGAACTTCAGAAGCTTATAGAAAACTGTTTTATATTGGCACAATTTTTACAGAAAGAAAGCCCTCACAAGGAGAGCTTTGAGCCTTTACTTGAGGAATTAAAAAAAGCAAGGGCATTTGAATTCGAAATTGATATAAGAAAGGCTAATTATTGCGAGTAACCGTCTTTGTTAATATCAATTTTGTCTTTGAAGTAAAAAGGAGAACAATATATGTTTTGGACTATAGTTATGATTTTAGATATTGTTATTTTTATAAGCTTGATGGTATTTGTTGTTTGGGTGTTGTTATGGCCACGGTAATAAAACCAGAACTTGCTATCTAAATAAATTCTTGTTAGTTCCTCTTTTGATTTCATCTTTCATTGCTATAGTTATAAAAGAAATGGTTTTGCAGAACAGGTCAACATCTTTATTTTGTATTAAGCTTGTCAATTGGACAAGAAGTTTGTCAACTGTTTCACCGCATAGAAGTGTTACAGTTTCAACACTTAAAAGAAATTCACTGTAAAGTGATGGCTTGAATGAAGTATCATTTATTAGGTGTTCGCGGAGTTCGTAACTAATTGCAAGAAACTTGCTGTATGCAGAAATTCTTTCCTCGTGAAGTTTGATTGACACAGCTGATTTGTGTTTCATAACGGATACAACAATGGAAGCTGTAACTGTGAGCAGAGAGAGGAGTAAAGAAGCAATAGTTACTATTTGTTCAAAGGACATAATATCACCTCGCTTTCAGGGTGATTATAACACAAAAAAAGAAATATTACAAGAAAGGAGCGGTTATATGCTTGATACTATTGTTAATGTTGTGGAGCTGATATTTTATGGAGCGGTTATTGTTTATTTGTTAAGGAGGCGGTGAGGTGTTAAAGTCTGATTTACTAAAGGAAGAAATGACTAAGAACGGATATACATTTGAAACACTTGCAAATGAAATTGGTGTTTCAAAAAGAACATTTTCGACAAGAATGAAAAAAGGCAACTTTTTAAGAGAAGAAATTGAAATTATTATTGATAAGCTAAAGCTTAAAAATGTATCGGAAATATTTTTCGGAAAATAAAAGCATCCGCAGTTGCATTACGGACACTTTTATTCTTGTATTTTTCTACTTGTGCATATTGCAGGGAATATTATCTGTTAACAGCATGCTTTTTTTACGCAGTGAGCCTCTGCGAGCTTTAACAGTTACAAAAGCTTTTGTTTACGCAGTCGCTAACTGCGGTGTTTGTACCTTTACAACAGAGCCCGAGTTCAATGCAACTGAAATCTTCTTGATATGCGGTTTCACTTCGGCAGTTCAAGTTCTGCACAATTTCTTATGCCTTACGCATCACCGTTACCACAAGAACAAGGCAATTAAAAAACTTCCCCAAAGACTATCAGCTCCTTTGAAATGTTTTTATTGCCTGTAAGGCTACGAATATTATAGCATAAGTAGAAAAATATTGCAACTAAATCAAAAAAAGAAAGGAGCGGTAGAGTGGTTAATACTAAATTAATTAAAAGCAGAATGATAATGTGTGAAATTAATCAAAGTGATTTAGCAAACGAACTGAAAATATCACAGACAGCTGTGAATCAAAAGATTAACAATGCAAGAAAAACATCTATTGAGGAAGCTTTGAAAATGCAAAAGATTTTAGGGATTGAAGATAAAGAGTTTGAAACATATTTTGCAGTATAAATTTTTTTTACACATCAAGTTGCAAAATGAGGTGTAAATATAACAAAATGAGAAAAGGAAAGGAGATGAAATAAATATGGCAACCTATGATAAAGGGATATGCAAAAACTGCATATTCAGAAAAATTGATTGTATGGAATGCGGTCTTGACTGTGACCCGAAAGCAACTCATCATTACGAAGGGTGGGGATGGACGGAAGAAGCAATAGAGAAACATCAGAATCATCGTGCGTGTGCACTGGAAGCAGGCTCTTGCAAATATTACCTTGAGGATGAAATAAAGATTATTTATTGCAAGGATTGTAAGTATGGTGTAAAGAAACAAAGACCTGACATAAATGGACTTGAATGGGATTGTACCAAAGGCAGAATTGGGGCTACTTGGAGAGGAGAAGGAGAATGTTGTCCTTGCGGAGAGAAAAAATAGTTTTTGAATAGGACAAAATCGTAAGTGAATAAATTTTAATGAAAGGAGCGGATAATATGGCTGACTTTGTAATGAACGGTGTGCGGATAACATCAAGCTGTTACTGTATTGAAACAGGGGAAGAAAAGCCTTTTGAGGAATGCAGAGACGATTTTATAAAGTATATGCTTTCGGTATCGAAGGTGACAAAAGCACCTGAAGGTTATCAGCCGACACCTGCAAAAGATGCTGACTATCTTGTGGTTCTGAACAAAGAGGGCGGAAGACACGAGGTGGTTGCCAGAGGTGAGCCGAGATATCAGGAGATACTGGATAATCTGATTTAAAAAGGAGAATTGTTATGAAAAAGACAAGATTTGAAAAGCTTAAGGAAATGAGCATTGAAGAGGTAGCTGATCTGATGGAGAAGCTGGAGCTTGACCCTTGTATGTTCTGCCCGTTTGGTGTAAAAGATAGTGTTTTATGCCAAAGTAACAAGGTTTGTGCAAGGTTAGAAGATAAGGAACTCTTTATGCGTTACCTTGAAGGCGAAACGGAGGATTAATTATGAAAAGGTTACTAAAGAAAATCAGAGGAGCGGTTGGAGCTTTGAAGGACAATGCAATATCTATTATGAGCTTTTTAATTGTGGTCCTTGCATTGACACCGTACTTAAGAGAACAGAGAGGCTACTACGCAATAGGCGGTGAGTACATATTGGCAGGGGCGGTTGCGTATGCAGTGCACAGTGCACAACGCACAATGCACAGTGAGAAGTGAGAAGTTAGGAGTGAGAAAATGGATAAAGTAACAATGGTAGAAAGATTGGCGGAGATTATAGGGAATTATTTTCCGTTCAGAAGCAGAGATTTAGTTAGAAGAGAGGCAAAGCATCTTATTTCAAAGGGTGTAATAGTGCTGCCGTGTGAGCTTGGAACGGTTGTATATTGTTTAGCACAGCCTTGCGGGGGTTGTAAAAACTATAACGAACCTATGCAGGAAGAATTTATTGAAGAATGCCGTAAGTGTGACAAGTGGCAGGTTATAGAATGTAAATTTGATTATGAGCTTATTCCTGAATTCGGAAAGACAGCTTTTGCTACAAAAGAAGAAGCAGAAAAGGAATTGAAAAAGAAGGGACAGTAAATATGAAAATTGAGGTAAAAGAAAAAGCCCTCATAAGAGGACTAACAACCATAAGTATTTTACCTCATAACTTTAAAAATGTCAAGAAAAAATTACACCTCATCCGTCACCTGCGGTGACACCTTCGCGTCATAACACTCGCTATACTTCGCATTGATAACACAATGCTCGACTTATGCTCGGTTATTCCTTACTCACGAAAACACGAGACCGTGTTTTCCGTGAAAGAGGAGCAAACGACCGCAAGCGAGTATTGCGATAGGCAATAGGAGTAAAAGGGAGATTTGGGACGAGAGGGGAAGGCTGAGAGGTATGAATGAAAGAGGTAGTGAGACGTGGCTAAGAAAGTGAAATCAATAATTCAAAATGAAAAGGTATGTTACATAACAGGGGAGACATATGACCTTCACGAGCATCATGTGTTCGGTGGGGCATATAAGGCTGCATCGGACAGGCTTGGTCTTACAATTTATTTAAGACCTGATTGGCACAATATGGCGGACTATGGTATTCACTTTGATAAAGAGCTTCGTGAGAGAATACAAGACGAGGTTCAAAGAAAAGCTATGCAGTACTACGACATGACAGAAGAGCAGTGGATAATTGAAGTTGGGAGGTCTTTTTTATTATGAAAAAAGAAGAAGTAATAAGTTTTGATATAGAAGGCAGTGAAGAGTTTAAAGAGGCTGTCAGAGATTTTATAGAGTTCAGGAAAGAGAAAAAGAAACCGCTTACGACGAGAGGCTTTGAGCTTTTTATAAAGAAGCTTAATAAGCTTGCTGATGATGAAGAAACAAGAATCAAGATAATAGAGCAGAGCATAGAAAACAGCTGGACGGGAGTTTTTCCTCTTCACTTTGATGTTACGGCAGGAGCAAGCCCCTGCCCTACGAACGGAAACCGTACAAAGGTCAAGCCTTCAGGGTTTAATAATTTTACAAATAGACATTGGTCTGATATGTCTGAGGAAGAGAAGAAAAGTGAAAGAGAGAGAATGAAAAAACAGATGGAAAGATTGGAAGGTGAAGGGGGCGGAGCAAATTGACCATTAAAGAAATGATTGACTGCATTGTTAAAGGTATTCCTGTTGAGTACAGGGGCATAAGGTGCATCCCTGTGGGGTACGGTGCAAGAAGGTGGCGAAAGGATGGCAAGGTACGCAGGGAATTTATTCTGATAGAAGAGAACTCAAAAAGCGATGGGTGCTACAGTATTGATGAAGCTGCTGTTAAATACAGAACAGTTAAAATCGAAGAAACATACATACCAAATGCAGGCAGAGAACACACAATCAGTCTTGAGGATATAAGGTTGATTGATTCTATTGTATATAAAGATAAAGAATTAAAGGAAAGGGAGCAGATACTTAAAATGAGAGCTGCTAACGGTGAAAAGGTATGTTGAATAAATTGAAGGTTGAAATAGAGAAGATGCAGAAGGGACACGAGGGAACTGATGTTTTCTTCTGCGGTGAACAGCTTAAAGATATTGTTGGAAACAATGCAAAGCAGGCTGAGCTTTCGGCAAAAGAAGCAAAGGAAGAGGCTGAAAGGCTTAAAAAACAGCTTGCGTTAGCATCACCTTATATGACAGAGTTTAAGACTATGTTCAATCAGGTGCAGAAGTCTATAGTTGAAATGAACAGTGTTATAGAAAGAATGACCAGCGAGGAAGAAAAAGCCAAGTGCAGACAGGCTATTGCTGCACTTGCGGAGAAGCTTAAGGGGTGAGGAAATGCTTAAGAGATGTGTAGTATGCAGAATGAGTTTTAAAAGTAATACAAGCACAAATGTCTGTAGCGAAAAGTGCAGAAAGGTACGCAAGGCTCAGAAAGACGCTGAATATAAGGCGAATATGAAAAGCCCTTATAAGAAGAGGGATGCACTGTCTTCAATGAAACTAGCAGAAATAAATGCACTTGCAAGAAAAGCAGGGCTTACTTACGGTGAATATGTGGCGAGGTGCTGTAATGGTTAAGGTGTGCCATGTGTGCGGTAAGGAATTTGAAGGGCGAAACTGCAGTAAGTGTTGCAGTGCTGAATGTCAGGATGAACTGTATAA
>CAZMRY010000059.1:0-9383 GCA_964568815.1 uncultured Eubacteriales bacterium
GGTACTTTGTAGTCATCAGCCTGTCTCCAAACTGTTTCTGACTGTGGTTCAACACCACCCTTAGCACACATAACAGTAACAGAACCGTCAAGAACTCTAAGTGATCTCTGAACTTCAACTGTGAAGTCAACGTGACCGGGAGTATCGATGATATTGATTCTGTTTCTGATGCCTTTGTAAGGACCTTCTTTATTTTCCCAGAAACATGTTGTAGCAGCAGATGTGATTGTGATACCACGTTCCTGCTCCTGAACCATCCAGTCCATAGTACCTGCACCATCATGAGTTTCACCCATTTTGTGGATACGGCCTGTATAGAAAAGAATTCTTTCTGTAGTGGTTGTCTTACCGGCATCGATATGAGCCATAATACCAATATTTCTTGTATCTTTTAAAGAACATTGTCTAGCCATAATTCAATATTTCCTCCTTTCAGAATTAATAAGCAAAGCATAAACTTTGATTATTGGTGAAAAGATTACCAACGATAGTGTGCAAACGCTTTGTTTGCTTCTGCCATCTTGTGTGTATCTTCTTTTTTCTTAACTGCGCCGCCTGCATTGTTAAGAGCGTCTAAGAGCTCGTTTGCAAGTCTTTCACGCATTGTCTTTTCGCCTCTGGCTCTTGAATAAGTTGTAAGCCATCTTAAACCGAGTGTCTGCTTTCTTTCAGGTCTAACTTCCATTGGAACCTGATAAGTTGCACCACCAACTCTGCGAGCCTTTACTTCTAAAACAGGCATAATATTGTTCATAGCTTCTTCAAATACTTCTAAAGCGTCTCTACCTGTCTTTTCTTTAATGATGTCAAATGCATCGTAAACAATTTTCTGAGCTACGCCCTTCTTACCATCAAGCATAATGTTGTTGATGAGTCTTGTTACAACGATTGAGTTGTACATTGGATCAGGCATAACCTCTCTTTTTGCAATAAAGCCACGTCTTGGCACTTTGCTTCCCTCCTTTAATGTGATAAATAAATCACCGGTACTCGGACAAATTTTTGCCCGTTGTGCTTAATATGGCATTATATAGTAAAATGCCTAGCACTACCTTAATTTAATTAGATTTTTTACAAAGAAATTATTTTTTCTTAGCTTTCTTTGCACCGTACTTAGATCTGCTCTGGTTTCTGTTAGCAACACCTGAAGTATCAAGAGTACCTCTGATGATATGGTAACGTACACCAGGAAGATCCTTAACTCTACCGCCTCTTATTAAAACAACGCTGTGTTCCTGTAAGTTGTGGCCGATACCCGGAATGTATGATGTTACTTCGATACCGTTAGACAATCTTACTCTGGCGATTTTTCTAAGAGCTGAGTTAGGCTTTTTAGGTGTCATAGTCTTAACATAAGTGCAAACGCCTCTCTTCTGTGGAGAGTTCTGGTCTACTGCTTCTTTTTTAATTGAGTTAAAACCCTTTAAAAGAGCAGGAGCTGTTGACTTCTTAACAGATGTCTGACGACCTTTTCTAACTAACTGGTTAAATGTTGGCATTTTTTCACCTCCGAAAAGTATTATATATATAAAGCATAAGCTTCATACCAAAAATATTAATGGGCGTGAAACACAAACCCGAAACCTATTCGGGTTTGTGCACACTAAGTCATTCTACATTAAAATTTAAAATTTGTCAAGCTTTTTCTTATTCTGCTGAAATTATTTCTGATAAATCAAGGTCTTCAGGAATAAGTGGGTTTTCTGCATGGGCAGGTTTAACCTGAACATCATGATACTCAGCAATACCTGTACCTGCCGGAATAAGCTTACCGATAATAACATTTTCTTTAAGACCAACCAATGGGTCAACCTTACCCTTGATTGCAGCATCTGTAAGAACTCTTGTTGTTTCCTGGAATGATGCAGCTGACAAGAAACTGTCTGTTGCAAGAGAAGCCTTTGTGATACCAAGAAGTTCCTGAGTATATACAGCAGGCTTTTTACCTTCGTCTTCAAGAGCAACATTTGTTCTTTCAACTTCAAGTCTGTCAACAAGTGAGCCAGGGAGGAACTTGGAATCTCCCGCATCTTCAATTCTTACCTTCTTCATCATCTGACGAACAATGATTTCGATATGCTTGTCATTGATGTCAACACCAGTCATACGGTAAACCTTCTGAACTTCTTTTACAATGTATGCGTAAACTGCATCAGCACCGATAATTGTAAGAAGGTCGTGTGGGTTTAATGAACCGTCTGTAAGAGGTGCACCCTTTTCAATAACATCGCCGTCATTAACTTTAATTCTCGCATTGAACGGAATTTCGTATGACTTATCTTCTTCCTTGTTCTGAACAATAATCTGTCTTAATCTGCCTGTGTCATCTATTTTAATCTTACCTTCAATTTCTGAAACGATTGCAACACCCTTTGGCTTTCTTGCTTCAAACAATTCAGTTACACGAGGGAGACCCTGTGTGATATCGTCGCCTGAAGCGGCACCGCCGGTATGGAAAGTTCTCATTGTAAGCTGTGTACCAGGTTCACCGATTGACTGAGCTGCGATAATACCAACAGCTTCACCGATGTTAACCTGCTGACCTGATGCAAGGTTTGCACCATAGCACTTTGAACAGATACCGATTTTAGCACGGCAGGTAAGAGCTGAACGAACATCAACTGTTTCAACACCTGCATCTGCGATAACGCCTGCAAGCTCATCATTAATGAGTGTTCCTTTTTCTGCAATGATTTCTCCTGTTTCAGGTGAAATAACCTCTCTTGCAACTGTTCTGCCGAGGAGTCTGTCTTTAAGGCTTTCAAGAATTGCATTACCGTCTTTGATAGCCTGAAGTGTTACATAATTTTCAGTACCGCAGTCCTCTTCACGAACTATAACATCCTGAGCAACATCAACAAGTCTTCTTGTAAGGTAACCTGAGTCGGCTGTTCTTAAGGCTGTATCTGCAAGACCTTTTCTTGTACCGTGAGATGATGCGAAGAATTCAAGCACTGTAAGACCTTCACGGAAGTTAGCCTTGATAGGAACTTCCATAGCACCACCGTCTGTCTTACCCATAACGCCACGCATACCTGAAAGCTGTCTTATCTGGCTTATGCTACCACGGGCTCCTGAGTCAGCCATCATAAAGATTGGGTTGTACTTGTCAAGGTTTTTAAGAATTGCCTGACCGATTTCTTCGTTGGTCTTCATCCACGCGTCAACGATTAAGTTATGTCTTTCTTCGTTGTCGATGAGACCTCTTCTGTACTGTTTTGAAATCTTTTCGATTTCTTCTTCTGTTTTAGCGATAATTTCTTCTTTTTCCTGAAGAACAAGAATATCGGAAACAGAAATTGTAATAGCACCTCTTGTTGAATATTTATAACCAATTGCCTTGATTTTATCAAGAGTTACAGCTGCTTCTGCAGTACCGTGAACCTTAATACATTTATCAACAATTTTGCTTAACTGCTTTTTACCTGTAAGGAAGTCGATTTCATAAGAAAGAACATCTTTTTTGAAGCCTTCGAGCTTTTCACCTATTTCTGCAAGCTCTGCCTCTAAAGCTTTTCTTTCTTTTGCAGTAACCTTTCCTGAAAGCTTTTCTGCAATCTCATCCATTCTTACCTTAATGTCTGCGATTTCTTCAACATGTCTGTCAACGAAACCGATATCCTGAGGAACATTATCATTATAGATAATTCTACCTACAGTTGTATCTACAAGACCTGCAAACTCAACGCCTGCAACTGTCTTTTTAACATAAACCTTAATAGGTGCGTGAAGCTGAACTGCTTCGTTGTCGTAAGCAAGGATAGCTTCTTCAGGTGATGTGAATACTGAGCCTTCACCGATTTCACCTGCAAAACAGCCTTCTTCTGTGAACTCAGCAGGCTTTTTGCCTTCCGCTGTAAGCTCTTCGTTAACCTTGACAAGCTCACTGTATGCAATTACATGGCCTTCTTCGTAACCTGTATCGCCGGGAACTGTAATTTTAACATCCTTTGGCTTAACAAGTGTCAGATAGTAAGCACCAAGAATCATATCTTGTGTAGGAACAGTAACAGGGTTACCATCCTGAGGCTTTAAGAGGTTGTTTGCAGAAAGCATCAAGAATCTTGCTTCTGCCTGAGCCTCTGCTGAAAGAGGAAGGTGGATAGCCATCTGGTCACCGTCGAAGTCAGCGTTGTAAGCTGTACAAACAAGCGGATGGAGTTTTAAAGCTCTGCCTTCAACAAGTACAGGTTCAAACGCCTGAATACCAAGTCTGTGAAGTGTAGGAGCACGGTTAAGAAGTACAGGATGTTCCTTGATAACATCTTCAAGAACTTCCCAGACTTCAGGACGAACTCTTTCAACCATTCTCTTTGCATTTTTAATATTAAGTGCAAGACCGTTCTTAACAAGCTTTTTCATTACGAAAGGCTTGAAAAGCTCGATTGCCATTTCTTTTGGAAGACCGCACTGGTAAATCTTGAGTTCAGGACCAACAACGATAACTGAACGGCCTGAGTAGTCAACACGCTTACCAAGGAGGTTCTGTCTGAAACGACCCTGCTTACCCTTGAGCATATCAGAAAGTGATTTAAGTGCTCTGTTTCCGGGGCCTGTAACAGGTCTGCCTCTTCTGCCGTTGTCGATAAGTGCGTCAACAGCTTCCTGAAGCATTCTCTTTTCGTTTCTTACGATAATATCAGGAGCTTTAAGCTCTAAAAGCTTCTGAAGTCTGTTATTTCTGTTAATAACTCTTCTGTATAAGTCGTTAAGGTCTGATGTTGCAAATCTGCCACCGTCAAGCTGTACCATAGGTCTGATATCAGGCGGAATTACAGGAATAACATCAAGAATCATCCATTCAGGCTTGTTTTCAGACTGTCTGAAAGATTCAACAACCTCAAGTTTCTTCATTAATTTTGCTTTTCTCTGTGTGCTTGCATCTTCAAGCTCTTCAGTGATTTCTGCATGTACAGCATCAAGGTCGATTTCAGCGAGAAGCTCTTTGATAGCCTCTGCACCCATACCTGCTCTGAACTTTGTACCGTACTTTTCATAGTAATCTCTGAAATCTTTTTCTTCAAGCACTTCTTTTTTAGCAAGAGGAGTCTTACCAGGGTCGATTACAACATATGCAGCAAAGTAAAGAACTCTTTCAATATCCTTTGGAGTCATATCAAGGAGAAGTCCCATTCTTGAAGGGATACCCTTGAAATACCAGATATGTGAAACAGGAGCTGCAAGCTCAATGTGACCCATTCTTTCTCTTCTTACCTTTGCGGTTGTTACTTCAACACCGCACTTATCGCAGATAATACCTTTGTATCTTATTCTCTTGTATTTTCCGCAATGACATTCCCAGTCCTTCATAGGTCCGAAAATCTTTTCACAGAACAAACCTTCTTTTTCAGGCTTTAAGGTTCTGTAGTTTATAGTTTCAGGCTTTGTAACCTCACCTCTTGACCAGTTACGAATACTGTCAGGTGATGCAAGGCCGATTTTTATTTTGTCAAAAGAATATTTTTCTGTAGACTTTTCCATATCCATAAAATTCAGTCCTTTCGTTTAATTAGAGGTTAGTTCTGGTCTTCGAGGCTGTCTAAAACATCAAGACCGCCGTCAAAAACAAGGTCTTCTTCGAAGATATCCTCTTCTTTTTCTTCTGCAGCATCTTCTTCCTGGCTGTTGAGCTCTGCATTTTTCTTAAGCTCAGCAAGGATTTCAGGAGTTGCTACTTCTGCATCAACATCATCGTCGTATTCACGAAGGTCAATTTCTTCATCGTTCTTATCAAGAACACGAACATCAAGACACAAGCTCTGAAGTTCTTTGATTAATACCTTAAATGATTCAGGAACACCAGGCTTTGGAACATTAAGTCCCTTAACGATGGATTCGTATGTCTTAACACGTCCAACAACATCGTCAGACTTAACTGTTAAGATTTCCTGAAGTGTATAAGCAGCACCGTAAGCCTCAAGAGCCCAAACTTCCATTTCACCGAATCTCTGTCCGCCGAACTGAGCCTTACCGCCGAGTGGCTGCTGAGTAACAAGTGAGTATGGACCTGTTGAACGGGCATGAATTTTGTCGTCAACAAGGTGGTGGAGCTTTAACATATACATATAACCAACAGTTACAGGGTTATCGAATTTCTGACCTGTTCTGCCGTCATAAAGTGTGATTTTACCTGTTTCGTCGTAAAGTTCAGGAGTACCGTTTTCTTTAGCAGCTTCCTTATCTTTAGCAAGCTTAAGTGCTTCTCTGATATCTTCTTCGTGAGCACCATCGAATACAGGAGTTGCAACCTTCCAGCCAAGTGCTTTAGCTGCATAACCAAGATGCACCTCAAGAACCTGACCGATATTCATACGGGAAGGAACGCCGAGAGGGTTAAGAACAATCTGAAGCGGTGTACCATCCGGTAAGAATGGCATATCTTCTTCAGGAAGAATTCTTGAAACAACACCCTTGTTACCATGACGGCCAGCCATTTTATCACCAACAGAGATTTTTCTCTTCTGTGCGATATAACATCTGATTACCTGATTAACACCCGGAGCAAGCTCGTCGCCGTTTTCTCTTGTGAATACTCTTACATCAACAATGATACCTGCTTCACCATGAGGTACACGAAGTGAAGTATCTCTTACTTCTCTGGCTTTTTCACCAAAAATAGCTCTTAAGAGTCTTTCTTCAGCAGTAAGCTCTGTTTCACCCTTAGGTGTAACCTTACCAACAAGGATATCGCCTGCGTGAACTTCAGCACCGATTCTTATGATACCTCTTTCATCAAGGTCACGGAGTGCATCGTCACCAACGTTCGGAATATCTCTTGTGATTTCTTCAGGTCCGAGCTTTGTATCTCTTGACTCTGTTTCGTATTCTTCAATATGAATAGATGTAAATACATCTTCTTTAACAAGTTTTTCGTTAAGGAGAATAGCATCTTCGTAGTTGTAACCTTCCCATGTCATAAAGCCGATGAGAATGTTCTTACCAAGACCTACTTCACCGTGGTCTGTAGCAGGACCGTCGGCGATGATTTCGCCTTTTTTAACATAGTCGCCCTCTGAAACAACAGGTCTCTGATTAATACAGGTACCCTGGTTAGAACGGCTGAATTTCAAGATGTTGTATGTTCTGATTTCACCTGTCGGGTCTTCTCTTACAACAACCTTGTCTGATGCTACTTTAAGAACAGTACAGTCTTCCTTGGCAACTACAACAACACCTGAATCCATAGCTGCTCTGTATTCCATACCTGTACCGATAATAGGAGATTCTGTTTTAATAAGAGGAACTGCCTGACGCTGCATGTTAGAACCCATGAGGGCACGGGATGCGTCGTCGTTTTCAAGGAACGGAATCATAGCTGTAGCGGCAGATACAACCTGTCTTGGAGAAATATCCATATAGTCGATCTGTGAAGGAGCTACTTCTATCATATCGTCCTGTTTTCTTGCGATAATCTTCTTATTTACAAATCTGTTATTTTCATCAAGTGGCTCTGTAGCCTGAGCAACAACCTTACCGTCTTCAACATCAGCTGTAATGTAAACGATTTCGTCTGTAACAACACCGTCTTTAACTACTCTGTAAGGAGCTTCGATAAAGCCGTAGCTGTTAACCTTTGCATAAGTTGCAAGTGAGTTGATAAGACCGATGTTAGGACCTTCAGGAGTTTCGATAGGACACATTCTTCCGTAATGAGAATAGTGTACATCTCGAACTTCAAAAGATGCTCTGTCTCTTGAAAGACCGCCGGGACCTAATGCTGAAAGTCTTCTCTTATGAGTAAGCTCAGCAAGTGGGTTAGGCTGATCCATAAACTGTGAAAGCTGTGAAGAACCAAAGAATTCTCTTATTGCAGCGATAACAGGTCTTGTGTTAACAAGAGCCTGAGGAGTAATAACATCCATATCCTGAATAGACATTCTTTCTCTTACAACTCTTTCCATTCTTGAGAAACCAAGTCTGAACTGGTT
This sequence comes from uncultured Eubacteriales bacterium, assembly GCA_964568815.1. Classification (GTDB taxonomy): domain Bacteria; phylum Bacillota; class Clostridia; order RGIG6154; family RGIG6154; genus RGIG8700. The sequence continues at coordinate 7,929 of CAZMRY010000059.1, forward strand.
CTGAAGAAGCTCACCAACTGCTCTTAATCTTCTGTTACCAAGGTGGTCGATGTTATCTGTTTCACCGATACCGTGTCTCATATTAATAAGGTAGTTAATAGAAGCTAAAATATCTTCAGCCATAATATGCTTAGGCATAAGAACATTTATATTATCTTCAAGAGTAGCTCTTAAATCCTGTTCATCTTCAGCATTTTCAATAATATTCATAAGAGCTGAGTATCTTACTTTTTCTGTAAGGCCAACTTCTTTTGGATCAAAATCAAGGAAATATTTTGCATCAACAGTGTCGTTTGAGAATACAACAACTCTCTGTTCATCTATTTTGAGAATAACTCTGTTAACAGCATTTTCAGCAAAAAGCTCTGTCATTTCTTCTGAAACAACTTCACCTGCATTTGCAATAATTTCACCCGTTACTCTTGATACAACATCTTCAGCAAGCTCCTGACCTAAAATTCTCTTTTTAAGGTCAAGCTTTTCGTTGAACTTATATCTTCCGACTCTTGCCAAATCGTATCTCTTGTCATCAAAGAAGAGAGAACCGATTAATTTTGCAGAACCCTCAAGTGTTGCAGGCTCGCCCGGTCTTAATCTCTTGTAGATTTCCTCGAGTGCTCTTTCTGTACCGTCTGTTGTGTCCTTGCTTAAAGTATTCATAAGAATATCTTCTTCACCGAACATTTCGCAAATAGCATCAGTTGTACCAACGCCAAGTGCTTTAATAAGAACAGTAACAGGGAGCTTTCTCTGTCTGTCTATTTTAACATGGAAAATATTGTTTGTGTCTGTTTCATATTCAATCCATGCACCTCTGTTTGGAATAACAGTTGCATTGAACATTTTGTTACCTGCTTTGTCATATTCAAAGTCATAGTAAATACCAGGTGACTTAACAAGCTGACTAACGATAACTCGTTCAGCACCATTATATATGAAAGTACCCTGATCTGTCATGAGTGGGAAATCACCCATAAAGATAGTCTGGTCCTTAACTTCACCTGTATCTTTGTTAATAAGTCTTACGGTAACTCTGAGAGGAGCTGCGTATGTAGCATCTCTCTCTTTGCACTCTTCAAGAGTGTACTTGGTATTTTCGTCCAGGGAGTAATCGATAAACTCCAACACAAGCTTATCAGACAAATCGTCTACTTTTGGGTTGCTGAAAACCTTGCTGAATAACTCATCAGATAAAAACCATCTGCAAGTATTCTCCTGCTCTTCCTTAGTTGAGAAGTTTGTAATAGGAGAAACATCTCTTAAAACCTCTCTCAAGCCTTCCTGAAGGAACCATTTGTAAGAATCCTTCTGCACTTCAATAAGGTTAGGCATCTGAGCTACTTCGTCGATTTTTGAATAAGTCATTCTGGTATTCTTACCCAACTTAATCTCGCGTGGCATCATAAAACAAAATCACCTCATTAATAATTTTTCTCGCTCCTCAAGTTAAGGAAC
>CAZMRY010000060.1:0-9241 GCA_964568815.1 uncultured Eubacteriales bacterium
CTGCAGCAAATTTAATAAATTTGCTACAGCTGATATTTCTGTAAGCATCACAATTTGTCGCAAGACAAAAAGCCGTTTCTGTTTTAAAAACTTTACAAAACGACATCAAAGCAGGTCTTCCGACTAATACTCTTCTGAAAAATCAACGCTGTGCTTTCTGTCTTCTCAGTTTCCCAATGACCGACTTTCATCACGAAAACACAACTTGAGCATATACGGCGGCAGTACCGTTCGGGATTCACACCCGATTCCCTTTTCACCCTCTATGCCCATACGGCATAGCTGACACTCTGTGTGATATTTTAGTTATTCTACATCAGTTTTTTAGAAATGTCAATATTATTTAACTACTTCCATAACTGCTTTTTTAGCGATTTCAATGTCCTTTTCGTTTACTTCAACATCAAAATCATTAGGCTCAAATTTATGGTTTGTTACATCATTTCCTGTCAATGCTCTGTACCATGTTAAACCAAGTGCATATCTTCCTAATCCAAAGTCTGCGTGGAAACCGTCTCTGTGGATTTTTTCAATGCCAAGCTCAAGCATTTTCTGGAATACTTCTCCGCAAGGGATAATCTTGTATGCACCGATTTCTTCAGCAGCTTTATTGTATGATGCCTGAACATCCTTAAACATATCCTGATGTTTTTCATAGCCAAGTTCATCTGTAAGACGCTTACTGTCCTGAGCATATGCCCATGTCTGATGAATTAATATTTTTGCTTCAGGTGCAACTTCTCTTATAAACTCAGCAAGGTTGTTTAAAAAAGGCTGGAATGTTTCATATCTTGGTGATTTGTGGCTTACCTGCTGAAGTGAAATATAATCCCATTCTCTGCCTGCCAAAGCTTCCTGTATTGACACCTGTACACCTGTGTTAAAACCATTATAATTAAGAAAATGTCTTTTATTTTCTGCATACATGGTTTTCATATGTACAGAAAGCGGACATCCTCCTATGCTTATATTTGACACTTGTAAATCTACGCCGTCTTTTCTTGCTATCTGATGAAGATATCTTGTTGCATCATCAGAAAAGCTGTTACCAATTGTTAAAATATTCATTAATTCAATACCTCCGTAATAAATTCTTCTATTATAGGACCAAAGACACTTGGAAGCTTTTCTTCCCTACCCTTATACACATATTCACAATGATTTCCGTGCATAAGTTTGAACTTAACTTTGTCCTTATGTCCATAACATTCCATCTGTTTTACCATCAGTTCTGTCTGCTCAAGTCTTGCAGGCATATCATTATCTGAAACAATAAATAACATAGGTGAATAATCACCTTGCTCACCTACATGATACATAGGTGCTGCTTCGTCCACGATTATTTTATTGGTGTCAATACCACGCTCTCTTAAAACATTGAAGTGAGTTGTTGGCTGACCTGCATCGTGAATATAGCCTGTAATTTCTGTTGGTTTAATATTATACGGTGCAAGATATTTTGGATCAAAGCAAAGCATCATTGAGAGATAAGCACCTGCAGAGCTTCCTCCCACAAAAATATTTTCGCATCTTCCATACTCATTTATATGATTTTTAACCCAGGCAACCGCAGCAGCCGCATCCATAATAAATTCAGGATAACGGGCATGAGGGTAAAGTCTGTATTCAACACTTATAAGACCAATGTTTTTACTGCACAGATACTCTGCATTCATTTCCTGCCATCCTCTGCCCGGAAATTCAAGTCCGCCGCCGTGAAAATAAACGAACACAGGAAATTCTTCTGTGTCAGGCAGAAACATATCAAGCAGAGTATCCTCGCCATATTTACTGTACTGAATGTTTTCGTAAACTCTCATTTAGTTTTCTCCTCTTTCTTTATCAAGCTTTTTATTTCTTGCATAAAGAACAAGGTCTGCCCCAACCATAATAAGATTTAAGAAATAGAAAAACAACACATACCAGTCTGTTGCAATCTTTGCCATATAAGCAGAGTTTAAAAACTTACCTGCTATACCTGCTATGTAGCCAAAGAAAATAAGGCATAAAAATCCAAGGCTTTTTCCTTTGGTTGTTCTTGCCTTGTATGACTTAATAACATTCAAAGGCCATGAAGCACCAAAGCTTACAATCATAATTACTTCTAAAATCTGTGACATAACAAATTCCTCCTTTATTTTACAATATAATATCATCTATTTGTTATATTGTAAATAATTAAATAACATAAACCTGCTATAACTTGACAGTGAAAGCAATGTATGATATATTTTTAAGAAGAAGAGGTGGTTTTATGGAGCTTTTACAGCTTAAATATTTCTGTGATGCTGCACAGTCCGAAAACTTTTCAAAGACGGCAAAAAAATTTAATGTACCAACTTCAAATATATCCCAATCAATAAAAAGACTTGAAAAAGAGTTAAACACTCAGCTTTTTACGCATCTTTCCAATAAAATTATGTTAAACGAACAGGGCAGAAAATTTTTTATTAATGCTCAGAAAGCACTTGACTCTTTAAATGACGGTGTAAAGGCAATAAATGACATAAGCAATAATATCAGCGGAGAAATTAAGATTTCTGCCTGTACCAACCGAAGAATTGTTACCTATGCAATCGAAAGCTTTAAAAGCAAATATCCCTCTGTTTCATTTACAATAAGTCACAGCCGTATAAACGAAAAAGATTTTGATATTATTATTGATGCGGGACAGTTTGATGAAAAGTATATGGTTTTTCCTCTTATAACAGAAGAAATTGTACTTGCTGTTAACAAAAGCAATCCTCTTGCCAATCAACCAATAACCTCAAGGTTACTGAAACAACAGCGTTTTATTTCTATGCCTAAAGGTACAAGCCAATATGAGTACACTCTGCAATGCTGCAGAGGTTTTATACCAAATATAACTATTTTCAGCGACGACCCTTACTATATAAGAAAATATGTTGAATTAGGACTTGGTGTTGCGTTCTTCCCTTCCCTTTCCTGGAAAAATCAATTCTCTGAAAATGTAGTTATCAAAAAAACAGGCAACATAAGTAGAACTACCTATGCTGCCTGCAAATCAGATAAATATATATCTAAAGCATCCCATTTGTTTGTTGAGGAACTTTTAAATGTAGCAAAAAAATACTAATTATTTTTCCATGTTTTTTTTGACAAAAGAACAAGAATAGGGAAAATTTCAAGTCTGCCGATTATCATAGCAATTGTGAATACCACTTTAGACAATGGTGAGAACAACGCAAAACTACAGGTTGGTCCTACCTTTGCAAGACCCGGACCTATATTTCCAAGTGTTGCTGCAACTGCTGTAAAGCTTGTTGTAAAATCAAAATTATCAAGGCTTATTATAAGAAGTGCTACTCCAAATATGAGCATATATGCCACAAAAAACACATTTATTCCCCTTAAGGTTTCGTGTTCTAAAACTTTTCCGTTATACTTAACCTTAACCATACTTTTAGGGTGAGTTATTACTTTTATTTCTTTTATTATGCTTTTAAACAGAATGGTTATTCTTGAAACCTTCATACCTCCACCGGTACTTCCCGTGCAGGCACCACAGAACATTAAAAGCACAATAATTGTTTTTGAGAACTGTGGCCATAAATCAAAGTCAACAGAAGAATAACCTGTTGTTGTTATTATAGATGCAACCTGAAAAGCACTGTGTTTTACTGTTTCGCCCACAGAGGAGTACATACTCGCCGTGTTTATTGAAATTAAAACCGTTGCCACAAGAACAATAAATAAATACGATAACACTTCTTCCATTTTGAAGGCATTTTTAGCCTTTTTCATAAATATAAGATAATAAAATGAGAAGTCAATACCGCAAAGCAACATAAATACAGTTACTACTATCTGAACATATGAGCTGTAGTCTGCCATACCTGAGTTTTTGATTCCAAATCCGCCTGTTCCGACTGAACCGAAGGTTAAGGTCGATGCTTCAAAAATGTCAAGTCCTCCTGCAAGAAGGAGAATTATCTGAAGAACTGTGAAGCCTATATAAATAAGGTACAAAAGCTTTGCAGTTACGCTTACTCTCGGTACAAGCTTTCCTACAGAATGACCCGGACTCTCTGCCCTTACAAGATGGAAAGTATCTCCGCCTGATGCAGGGAGTATCGCAACTAAAAATACAATAACACCCATACCGCCAATCCAATGGGTAAAACTTCTCCAGAAAATCATTGATTTCGGGAGTGCCTCAACATCTGTAAGTATTGATGCGCCTGTTGTTGTAAAGCCTGATGCAGTTTCAAACAAAGCGTCAACAAAGCTTGGAATACTTCCTGAAATTACAAAAGGAACAGCTCCGAAAATACTTATTAATATCCAGCTTAATGCAACTGAAACAAGCCCGTCTTTTGCATACATCATCTTCTTTTTTGGTGCTTTTAATACCAAAGGCACACCAAACAACGCACAAAACAATGCACAAAGAGGAAAAACCCATTTAATTGGCTCGTTATATACAACCGAGCATATAAAAGGCAATATCATACATACTGCCTCTATATTAAGTGCCCAACCGAGCACATATGATATTATTCCAAACCTCATATTTCTACTCATTAACTCCTTTCAGAAATAAAGCTGAAAGAAAATCGCACAGATTATATTGATTTATGACTGGCGTGTACTTTGTGTACACAAGGGAGTAAATCAGTGCAAAATGCATAATTTTATTCAGACTTTTACCTCAGTATATCGCTTATATCTTCAAATCCTTTATTTGTTGTTACAATTATTACCGTATCACCTGAACAAATTACGCTTTTACCATTTGGTGTTATAATGTTTCCGTTTCTGTTTATGCAGGCAATAAGAATTCCCTGTTTAAGAGAAAGGTCTTCTATTTTTTTATTTGCAATAGGTGAATTTTCTGCTACATTAAATTCAAGGGCTTCCGCCTTATCGTCCAATATATAGTGCATAGTTTCTATATTGCTTCCGATTGAGTTGTTAAGTGCACGGACAAATCTAATAACATAGTCAGCAGTTAATTCTCTTGGATAAATTATGGTATCGAGACCAAGTGTGCTGATAACCTCATCGTATGCAATTCTGTTTATTTTTGTTATAATCTTACCCTCTGTTTTTGTTTTAGCAAAAAGGGAAAGAAGTACATTTTCTTCATCAATATTTGTAAGGGCAACAACAGAGCTTGCATTTTCAAGCCCCTCTTCAATGAGAAGATTGTTTTCTGTTCCGTCACCATTGATTATAGTTGCCTTTGGAACAAGGGTTACAAGGTCTTCGCATCTTGCAGGGTTCTGCTCAATGATTTTAACATCAACTCCCGCTTTGATAAGACGGTTTGCAAGATATACCGCAGTTGTTCCTCCGCCGATTATAAGTGTATCTTTTGCTTTGTCCGTCTTTATGCCGATTTTTTTCAAAAATGCCGTTGCTTCTTCAACACTTGCAACAATACTAACAAGGTCGCCCTCTTTTAATTCAAAATTACCCGACGGAATGAATACTTCGTCAGCTCGCTCAACTCCGCACACAAGAACTTCACCGCCGATTTTACTTTTAAGGTCAACAAGCTTAAGCCCTGAAAGAAGTGAACCTTCCTTTATTTTAAATTTAAGTATTTCAACTCTCCCCTTTGCAAATGTGTCTATTTCAATTGCAGATGGAAATCTTAAAATTCTGGACATTTCAGTTGCAGAAATCAATTCAGGGTTTATTATCATCGCAAGACCTAAATCCTCTTTAAAAAGATGAATTTCTTTTGAGTACTGAGGGTCTCTTACTCTTGCTATGGTTTTGCAACCGCCTGTTTTTCGTGCTATAAGGCAAGTCAAGAGATTGATTTCGTCTGAATTTGTTGCCGCAATAAGAACATCGGCATCTTTTACGCCTGCATCTTCAAGAGTATCAATGCTTGTTGCGTTTCCAACAACACCTAAAACATCATATGTGTTAACAACAGACTGAATTATTTCCCGTCTTTTATCTACAACAGTTACATTGATATTTTCTTCTTTACTTAATCTTTCGGCAAGTTTTATTCCAATCTTGCCGAGACCTGCTATAATTATATTCATAATTTTTCTCCGATTTTAAAGTATTTCTTTTATTTCGCTGAGATTGTTTACACAAAAATCTGCTTTTAAATCTTCAGGGATTTCAGTTTTTGAAAAATTAAACCAACAGGTTTTTATTCCAAAGTTCACTCCCCCTGCAATATCTGCAGTAAGAGAGTCGCCTATTAAAACAACCTCATCTTTTGTAATTGGTGCAATGGTTTTCATACAAACCTCAAAAAATTCCTTTGCAGGCTTTGCAAAACCTATTTCATCAGATATAAACATATGGTCTGCGTACTTCAATATATCTGCATTTGTAAGTTTTGTCAGTTGTTGTCCTTTTGATGAATTACTTGCAAAGCATATAGTGTATTTTTCTGAAAGGTATTCAAGAAGCTCTTTTGCTCCCTCTACAGGAATACCTGCCATAGGTAAATATTCCATAAACTTCAATTCAAATTCAGGTCCGTTCACCTTAATACCAAGCTCGTCAAATATAGTCTGAAATCTTATCTGATGAAGTTCTGATTTGGTTAATGTCTGCATTTCTATTCTGTGCCACAGCTTATTGTTTATTCTGTGGAATGTGGGCATAACATCAGGCGTAAACTCAAGGTTATATTCCCTAAAGCACTTTTCTATTGCCCATTCTGCACTTTTATTAAAATCTATAAGAGTATTGTCTACATCAAGTAATACTGCTTTTATCATAAATTATCTCCTGAATTATATTTCACCATTGCAGCAAAGTTTAATTCAATATATCATCTTTAAACATCTTTGTCAATCAATAGTTAATTAAAATATTGCACACCAGAAAATTATAATTTAAAACATAACTATTGATAAATTAAAGCCAATGTGATATAATACCAAATGTTGCATTGGCTCTTTTTCTCTACAAGAGATTTGAAAACCATTTTTCTTAAAAATGGCGAAGTAACTACATATTAAATGCTGAAAATACTGATAAATCAAGGAGATGTGATATATTATGAAACTCGGTATAGTGGGATTACCTAATGTAGGTAAAAGTACATTATTTAATGCAATAACAAAGGCAGGAGCACAGTCAGCTAACTATCCTTTCTGCACAATTGAGCCAAATGTTGGTGTTGTTGATGTTCCTGACAGCCGTCTTGATGTTCTGGCTGAAATGTATAACAGTGCAAAGGTCACACCTGCGGCTATTGAATTTGTTGATATTGCAGGTCTTGTTAAGGGTGCAAGCAAGGGCGAAGGACTTGGGAACAAATTCTTATCACATATAAGAGAAGTTGACGCAATTATTCACGTTGTCCGTTGCTTTGAGGATGGCAACATCATTCATGTTGAAGGCTCTGTTGATGCAATGCGTGATGTTGAAACAATTAATCTTGAGCTTATGATGGCAGATATTGAAGTTGTTGATAAAAGACTTGAAAAGGCAAGAAAAATGTCAAAATCAGGCGAAAAGAAATATCTTGCTGAAATCGCACTTTTAGAAAGAATAAAAGAAAATTTAGAAGCTTTTAACAGCGTTCGCACAATGGAATTTGATGATGAAGAACAGGTTATGCTTAAAGAATTCTGTCTTCTTACAAATAAGCCTATAATTTATGCGGCAAATGTTTCTGAAGAAGATTTTGTTAACGGAATTGAAAACAATTCTATGGTTGCTCAGCTTAAAACAATCGCAGATAAAGAAGGAAGTGAAGTTCTTCCTATTTCAGCTAAAATTGAAGAAGATATTTCAACACTTGATGCTGAAGAAAAACAGATGTTCCTTGAGGAACTTCATCTTGAACAGTCAGGTCTTGACAGACTTATTTCAAAAAGCTATGAGCTTTTAGGTCTTATAAGTTACTTAACATCAGGTCCTGATGAAACAAGAGCATGGACAATCAAAAAAGGAACAAAAGCTCCTCAGGCTGCCGGTAAAATCCATACAGACTTTGAAAGAGGCTTCATAAGAGCAGAAGTAATTGCATACGATGATTTAATGGCTAACGGAACTATGCTGGCTGCTAAAGAAAAAGGTCTTGTTCGTTCTGAAGGTAAGGAATATGTTGTTAAAGACGGCGACATAATTCTTTTCAGATTTAATGTTTAATAAAATATGCCTTTCTTGTAAATAATATTTGTATTATTTCAGGAAAGGTGTTTTTTATGTTCAGAGGTAAAATTGTAATTGTTGGTTCAGGTGCTGTTGGCTCAACTACAGCTTACACCATTATGCTTGGCGGTTTATTTTCAGAAATTGTAATTATTGATACAAACAAAAGCAAGGCTGAGGGTGACGCACTTGATATTTCTCACGGTGTTGCACATAATAAGCCTGTATCTGTTTATGCAGGTGACTACAACGACTGCAAAGACAGCGATATTGTTGTTATCACAGCAGGCGCAAGCCAGAACCCAGGTGAAACAAGAACAGATTTATTAATGAGAAATGCTGAAATCACAAAAAGCATAACAGAGAATATTATGAAGTATGCACCTGATGATGTCATTTTGTTGACAGTTACTAATCCCGTTGATATTTTAACATATGTAACCTACAAGATTTCAGGGCTTCCGCAAAATCAGATTATAGGCTCAGGTACGGTTTTAGATACATCAAGACTTAAATATCTTATAAGTAAAAAAACAGGAATTGATGCAAGAAATTGTCACACATATATAATCGGTGAACACGGTGACAGCGAGGTTGCCGCATGGAGTGTAACCAACATCGGCGGTATGTCTATGTCCCAGTTCTGCAGTTTTACAGGAAGATGTTCACTCGGCGACCTTGATATGATGTATAACAATGCTAAAAATGCCGCATATGAAATTATTGAGAAAAAAGGGGCAACCTATTACGGAATAGCTGTTGCAGTTGACAGAATTGTTGAATGCATTGCCGGAGATGAAAACTCAATTCTTACAGTTTCCAGTGTTTTTGACGGTCAATACGGAATAAGTGATGTTGCCCTGTCTGTTCCTACCAAAGTCGGCGGTACAGGAATTGAAAAAATACTTGAAGTTCCATTCAGCGATGAAGAACTGAAAGGGCTTAAAATGAGTGCCGACAAGCTTAAAAAGCTCATAAAATGCCTTAACTTATAAGGGTTTTAAAAGTTTTGAATTTTTTTTAAAAAAAGTATTGACAAATCAAAAGTCCTTTGCTATAATATACAAGTCGCTGATGATTAACGGGAGCATAGCTCAGCTGGGAGAGCATCTGCCTTACAAGCAGAGGGTCATAGGTT
>CAZMRY010000061.1:0-9137 GCA_964568815.1 uncultured Eubacteriales bacterium
TTTCTTACAACAGTTATGCTCATTATGTCTCCAACCTTGTGCTTATCTCTTTGTGCGTTGATTTCATCAATGTTCTTCGTTACAACACCGTCACACTTGATAATAACATCACCTGGCTGAACTCCTGCAAGATATGCACCGTAGCCTTCTGCAACTTCATTTACATAGAAGCCTACAGGAAGGTCATAATACTGAGCAAGTCTTTCTGTTATGTTTGTACCTGATACACCTATTACAAGTCTGCCTCTTACATATCCGTACTGCATTACATCATCAACAATCTCTTTAACCTGATTTGAAGGGATTGCAAAGCCAAGTCCTTCAACACCTGTTGCTGCCATTTTAACTGTGTTAATTCCGATAAGCTCACCGTATGCATTAAGAAGTGCACCGCCTGAATTACCTGAGTTAATTGCTGCATCTGTCTGTATAAGTGTCATTGTTTTGTCTTCCACGGTTACTGTTCTGTTTACAGCACTTATAATGCCTTGTGTAACCGTACCCATAAGCTCTGTTCCAAGAGGGTTGCCTATTGCAACAGCCCTGTCTCCCACCATAACAGCTGAAGAATCACCGAATGTCACAAATGTCAAATCTTTTTCTTCTATTTTCAGAACTGCTATATCGCTTTTCTGGTCGTAGCCTACAACTTTTGCGTCATATTCAACACCTGAATTAAGCACAACCTGTACTGACATAGCACCTTCTATAACATGATAGTTGGTTACTATATAACCATCCTGACTTACAACGACACCTGAACCTGAAGTCTGACCTGTTGTTGCCTGTCCCCAGAAATTATAACTCTGAACTTTACTTAAAACACCAACAACTGCAGGACCTGCTTTAACCGCAATTTCCTGTGTTGAAAGCTCCTGACCTTCCTTTTCTGCTATTTCTTTAAGCTTTTCGTTGTCATCCTTTGCGTAATTTGTAGCTAAAATCACACCATTGTCAGTTTTTACTGTATATTTACCTACATTAAAGCCCACAACTGTTCCTACTATCATACAGAACACAAGAGACGCGGCAATTACACCTTTAAAGCCTTTTTTAGTTTTTTGTGGAAGTTCCTCAGTTATATTTTCTTCTGTTTCTACATCATAAATAATTATTTCAGGTTCTTCCTGATATGAAATTTCTTCATCAACATTTTCAATATTTTCATTTTTGAATTCATCCATTATTACTACCTCCTGATATTGAAATTATAAAATCTCTTTGTGAAAAATATGTGATAATATTTAAAATCCTTTACGAAATTTCAAATTTGTAGCCAACTCCGTAAACTGTTTTTACAACATCATTCTTTAATTTTTTTCTTATACGGTCTATGTGAACATCTACGGTTCTTGTATCGCCGTAATAATCAAATCCCCAGATACGGTCTAAAAGCTGTTCCCTTGTAAACACTTTACCCGCAGTTTCTGCAAGGCAGTACAAAAGTTCAAACTCTTTTGGCGGAAAATCTATTTTTTCTCCATTTTCTATTACCTCGTATGCTGTTTTATTAATCATAAGGCCTTCAAACACAAGGACTTCATCATTTCTTCTTTTTTTATAACATCTTCTTATAACTGCACAAATGCGTGCAATTATTTCTTTTTCATCGCAGTCATTAAGAATATAATCATCTGCTCCTGCTTCAAAACATATAAGTTTTTGTATCAGGTCATTTTTTTCGGTATATATTACAGCAGGAATATCACTTATTCTTTTAATTTCTTTAAAATCTTCAACAACTTCGCTATCGGCAATATCTGCAACAATTAATGCTGGCTGTCTTTTAATAAAATTGTCATAAAGCTTATTTTCTGTAATTATAACATTAAATTTTTCTTCCATTTCTCTTACAAGGGTACTGCTTACATTATTGGCACATATAAGTATGGTCTTTTTCTGTTGCATGATATCATCTCCCACAATATTTTAACACAAATTATTACTTTATACAATAGCAACTAAAAAAACTCTTCTTTTCAGTGAACTTGTCAAGTAAAAGCAGACTCTATAAAATTAAAATAACAGTAAAAACACTGTTCTTTTAAGGGGTCTGTTATACCGTAATCGGAATACTGTAAAATTCTTGCATCTTTATCAGAATTAATTGCAAAAACTGTTGTGCTTCCCTCTTGATGCTCCAATCTCTGCTCCGAGCTTTTCTGCCAGTTTATAAAGCTTTTCTGTGTTTTTTCAACAAAAAACGCAGTATTTGGCGATACTGCGTAAAAATCTATCGTTCTTCTCTGAAATATGGTAAGCCAAGGGCTGCCGGAGGCTGATTTTCCTTTTTGTCTCTGATGCTTGTGATAACAAGAACTAAAATTGTAACTACATATGGAAGCATTTCAAAAAGCTTTTTGGTGCTTACTGTAATGTCCGGAATATATGTTGGTATTACATATAAAAATCCAAAGAGTATAGAACCAAAAATACTTATTGAAGGTCTCCATACTGAGAAGATAACAAGAGCGATAGAGAGCCATCCTCTGTCACCAAAACCGTTATTTGACCATACTCCGTTAGCATAGTCCATAACATAATACAAACCGCCAAGACCTGCAATTGCACTTCCGATACAGGTTGAAAGATATTTATACTTTGTTACATTAATTCCTGTTGCGTCTGCTGTTTCAGGGCTTTCGCCAACTGCTCTCAAGTGAAGACCTATTCTTGTTTTTTTCAATATATGAGATGCAACCAATGCAACTATAATTGCTACATATACAAGAAATCCGTAAGACAGGAATATATCACCAAACCAACCAAGCTCATCTGCAAAAGGCAACTGAGTTTTGAAAATAGTGCTTGTTGCAGAAAGGGCAATTGAAGGTACATCTGTATCAACAAGTTTGATAAGTGAGCCGCCAAAGAAGTTACCAATACCAATACCGAATGTTGTAAGTGCAAGACCTGTAACATTCTGATTTGCACGGAGAGTAACTGTAAGGAAACAGTAAATCAATCCCATAAGAACAGAGCCAAGCAATGAACAAACAAGAGGAATTAAAACTGCAAGAAAAGGATTGAGCATATCAAGTGATGCCACAGATTGCTCATACATAAAAGCACCTGCAACACCGCTTATAGCACCAACATACATAATTCCGGGAATACCAAGATTAAGATGGCCGGATTTTTCTGTTAAAATTTCACCTGTTGAACCAAAAAGCAAAGGAGTTCCCTGCATAACTGCACGCTGAATAATTGTAGCTATCATACTGTCTCCTCCTTTTTGTTATACTTGATTTTATAATTAATAAAAAATTCTGAACCTATTATAAAGAAAATTATAATTCCTGTTATAATATCAGAGAATGAAGAATTCAATCTGTAAACTTCAGATATCTTTGATGCACCCTTTTGCAGGAAAACAATCAGCAATGAAGTTAAAATCATAAACACAGGATTGAATTTTGCAAGCCAGGAAACCATAATTGCGGTAAATCCTCTTCCGCCTGCAGTATCACTTTTAAGGGAATGGTCTGTTCCTGCAACAAGCAAAAAGCCCGCTATACCACAGATTGCGCCAGAAATAGCCATTGTTCTTAAAACAACTTTTTTAACATTTATTCCTATGTATTTTGCTGTTTTTTCACTTTCACCAACAACAGAAATTTCATAACCCTGCTTGCTGTATTTCAAATAGATATACATTAAAACTGTGATTAAAACGACTATTAAAATATTTATTAAATATTTCTGACCTAAAAGTGTTGGCAGTTGACCGAATTCCAGAGTTCTTGGTGTTCCTGAGCCTTTCGGTACTGACCACTCTAATGTAAAATATGCAACAATCTGAATTGCAATATAATTCATCATAAGTGTAAACAAAGTTTCATTGGAATTAAAGCGTGTTTTAAAATACGCTGGTACAAGTCCCCATAAACCGCCTGCAACAATACTTGTTACAAGCATAACTGCAATCAAAAGTGGTGTTGGCAATTTTTCGCCAAGGAAAATCATACAGGTTGCAGTTGCAAGTCCGCCGATTAAAACCTGACCTTCTGCACCTATGTTCCAGAATCTCATTTTGAATGCAGGTGTAACTGCAAGAGATACACATAATAAGATAGCTGTATTCTGAAATAAGTTCCATACGAGTCTTGTAGTTCCAACTGCACCTTCAAACATTGTAATATATACTTTTATAGGATTTAACTTGGTGAGAGCAACTGTTATAAAACCTGATACTACCAATGCAAGCAATACTGCAACAATTCTTATAATCCATGCTTTCCACCATACGATGTTGTCTCTCTTTGCAATATGAAAAGGACAGTTGTAAAGGGATGACCACAAGAAATTATTTAGTTTTTTCATTTCTTATTCCCCCTTATTTTCTTCGTGAGAAGATTTAGTCATTAAAAGACCGATTTCTTCTTTTGTAGTGTTTCTTCCATCAACAACACCGGCAATTTTTCCTGCGCCGATAACTAAAATTCTGTCGCAAAGCTCAATTAAAACATCTAAGTCTTCGCCAACAAAAATTACTGCAACGCCTTTCTTTTTCTGTTCATTCAGAAGGTTATAAATTGTGTATGAGGAGTTGATATCAAGACCTCTTACAGGGTATGCAGCCATTAATACTGTAGGTGATGAGGCAATTTCTCTTCCTACAAGGATTTTCTGAACATTACCGCCTGAAAGTCTTCTTACAGGGGTATTTACAGAAGGTGTAACAACCTCTAGGCGTTCGATTATTTCATCTGCTAAAGACTTTGGCTTTTTTCTCTGCAGGAATATGGACTTTCCTTTTTTGTAGCTTCTGAGCATCATATTGTCTACTATATCCATATTTCCTACAAGCCCCATACCAAGTCTGTCTTCAGGAACGAATGCAAGTCTTACACCCATATTACGAATCTGCAAAGGTGTTTTATCTCTTAAGTTTTCTTCTTCGTTTGTTTTTGGGTCAAAGTAAATCACTTTACCTCCGTCAAGATGCTGAAGGCCTGCGATTGCTTCTAAAAGCTCTCGCTGTCCGCTTCCTGCAATACCTGCTATACCAAGGATTTCTCCTGAACGGGCTGTAAATGAAACATTATCAAGGAGCTTTACTCCTTCGCGGTTTACACAGCTTATATTTTCAACAACAAGACGGTCTGTGCAGTTTTCAGGCTCACTTCTTTCAATGTTTAAAGCAACTTTCTTGCCCACCATCATTTCAGTAAGCTCCGCTTCACTGGTTTCTGCTGTTTTAACAGTTCCCACATATTCGCCTTTACGAAGCACAGTTACATTATCTGACAAAGACAAAACTTCATGAAGTTTATGTGTTATAATGATAATAGCCTTTCCGTTTTCTCTCATATTCTTAAGAACCTTGAAAAGCTTGACTGTTTCCTGCGGAGTGAGTACCGCTGTTGGCTCGTCAAGAATTAAAATGTCTGCACCACGGAAAAGAACTTTTATTATTTCAACAGTTTGTTTTTCAGATACTGACATTTCATATATCTTTTTATGAGGATCAAGTTCAAAGCCGTACTGATTTGTGATTTCCATAATCTTTTCAATGTATTTAGGCATATCAAAACCTTTTTCATCTTCAAGACCAAGGACAATATTTTCAGCAGCACTGAATACATCAACAAGCTTGAAATGCTGATGTATCATACCTATTTTGTAATTGAACGCATCCTTTGGCGATGAGATTGTAACCTCATTACCGTCTATGAACATCTGTCCGCTATCGGGATAATATATTCCCGAAACCATATTCATAAGGGTAGTTTTTCCGCTTCCGTTTTCACCGAGGATTGAAAGAATTTCGCCTTTACTTACCTTAAGTGACACATTTTTGTTTGCAACAACACTACCAAATGTCTTTGTTATGTTTTTCAGTTCAAGAGCAATGTTTTGTTCCATAGTTTTCTCCATCATTATAATTTTTTCTGCACTTAATAAACAAACCTCTTTGCTTATTAAATGTAAAAAAGCAAATACAGGGCGGAGATATCCCCGCCCTATACAAAAGTCAATTAGAACATACTGTTGAGCAATGTTATACCATCAATCTGAAGATCAAAGTAAGGAGCTGAACGATATTCTGATTCGTGGAAATATCCATCTGAAATAACTTCAGTATCTTTCTGATATTCAGGATCTGTGTCAACATCAGCTAAGTAAGAATCAAGCTTCTTTCCTTCTGCTGTGAAGTTGTTAACATCAAATACATTGATTTCGCCGGCGATTAATTTAGCCTTAGCTTCTTCTAATGCTTCTTTTGTGCCTTCTGCTGCAACTGCTTCGTTGATATCTGTAAGTTTTACAGAACCTGCTTCAAGGCCTTCACACCAGTCATAAACGATTTCTTCATCGTTTAATGCAGCATTGATGATGTATTTGAAGTAAGGAGCCCAGTCGATTCTTGAAGAAACGATAAATGTGTTAGGACATGCACTCTGTGTGCTTCCGTTGTATGAAACATTAGGTACACCTGCATTTTCACAAGCTGTTGGAGCACCCATAGAGTCAGCATGCTGGCTGATAAGTACGCAGTTGTTGCTTAAGAGCTTTGTTGCAGCTTCTTTTTCTAAAGCTTCGTCATACCAGCTTCCTGTGAACTGAACTTCCATTGTTACAGATGGGCAAACTGATTTTGCACCAAGATAGAAAGATGTGTAACCTGAAATAACTTCAGCGTATGTGTATGCGCCAACATAACCCATCTTAGCCTGATCTGCTGTAATTTTTCCGCTTTCAATCATTTCGTTGAGCTTCATACCTGCAGCAATACCTGCAAGATATCTGCCTTCGTAGATTGATGCAAATGCATTGTGGAAGTTAGGAACTTTTTCTGTATGTGCTGTTGTACCTGTTGCATGACAGAATTCAACCTCCGGGAATTCTTTTGCAGCCTTGAGAATATATGGTTCGTGACCAAAGCTGTTAGCAAATACGATGTCACAGCCCTGATCTGCAAGGTCTGCTGCTGCTTCGTAGCATTCATTACCTTCAGGAATGTTTGTCTTGAAGATAACCTGATCTGCTGAAAGTCCCAACTCTGCTGTTGCTGCTTCAGCAGCTTCTAAGAAGTTTTTGTCATAAGTTGAGTTTTCATCATGCAAAAAGATAAAGCCGATTTTGAAATCAGCATCAACGGTTTTTTCGTTGCCACATGATGTGAGCATGCAAACTGATGCAACAAGCATTACAGCAACGAGAAGTAATGAGATGATTTTTTTCATTGGAATACCCTCCTGCCTTTTGGCATAATATTTATGTAACTTTTAATTACAAACAATTTTATTTGCGGAAAGTTAAGGAATCTTCTGTCATAGATTCAATAATTGCCAAAGAATCAACTCTTATTCCTTTTTGTCTGAGTTCATCTCCGCCGCCCTGAAAGCCTTTTTCAATAGCAATGGCACAACCGCAAAGTGTAGCCCCTGCCTGATTTATAATATCCATAAGGCCGTTTAATGCATTTCCTTTTGCAAGGAAATCATCAATAACAAGAACCTTATCCTGTTTTCCAAGAAAATCTTTGCTTATCACAGCATCATATACATTTTTTCTTGTGAATGAAGTAACCTTTGAAGAATAAACTTTATCTGAGATATTGCCTGACTTGTCCTTTTTCGCAAAAACAACAGGAACATTCATAAACTGAGCCGCCGCAAATGCAATGGGAATACCTGAAGTCTCGATAGTTAAAATCTTATTTACAGGTTCATCTTTATAAAGCTCGGCTATTTCCTTGCCCATTTCCATAAGGAATTTAACATCAATCTGATGATTAAGAAAACAATCAACCTTTAATATATTTCCAGGCAAAACTTTGCCTTCTTTTAGAATTTTTTCTTCTAACGCTGTTATTTTCATTCACTCCTGACCTGAAAAATTAGGTACAACTACATAAAAATTATAGCATACCATTTATTAGAAGTCAACAAAATTCTTCCTGATACTACAACAATTTACAAAGTAACATTCAGGCTATTGACAATCAAAATTTCTCGTGATATAATGTTTAAAATTACAAAAGGGAGTAGCTGAATGCATTGCATTTCCAGAACACCGTCATCACGACTTTTGTCCGGTTATCTGGGTCCTTTGATAGCAAGACTTTTGTGGCTTATTGCTACAAAAGTCTTTTTTTGTACATAATAAATAACACTTTATAAACAGGAGGTAAAAAATGAAACATTATCTTAACAATTCCGACGAAGTAATTAAAGCTGTTGACAGTAACGCCGATGGCCTAAGCTCTGCTAATGCCACAAAAAGGCTTGAACAAAACGGCAAAAACAAGCTTGTTGAAGCAAAAAAAGAATCAATGATTCACCGTTTCTTCAAGCAGCTTTGCGAACCAATGACAATTATTCTGCTGGTAGCGGCGGTTATTTCTGCAGGTGTGGAAATCTACGAGGGAATTCATTCAGGACATATGGGGTTTCCGTCTGATGTAGTGATTATTCTCGCGGTTGTTCTTATCAATGCCATTTTAGGCGTACTGCAGGAAAGCAAAGCTGAAAAAGCAATTGAAGCACTTCAGGAAATGTCAAAAGCACAAAGCAAGGTTATCCGTGACGGAAAGCAGATATTTATTCCCAGTGAAAACCTTGTTGTTGGAGATATTATAGTTCTTGAAGCAGGTGACTCAGTCCCTGCAGATGCACGAATTATTGAGTGTGCCTCAATGAAGATTGAAGAAGCTGCACTTACCGGTGAGTCTGTTCCTGTAGACAAAAAGGTTGAAGCTCTTACAGCAGGAGAAAACGGAGATATTGCTCTTGGGGACAGAAAAAATATGGTATTTATGGGTTCAACTGTTGTTTACGGACGAGGCAAGGCAGTTGTGACAGCTACAGGTATGGAAACTGAAATGGGTAAAATTGCTGATGCACTTGCTCAGGCAGAGGAAGGCAAAACTCCGCTACAGATTAAGCTTGCAGGACTTTCAAAAATCCTTACTTACCTTGTTATAGGCATCTGCGTAATTATTTTCTGTGTTCAGCTTATTCGTGACGGTATTGGTTTTGAACCTATCTTAAATTCCTTTATGATTGCTATTTCTCTTGCAGTAGCGGCAATCCCCGAAGGACTTGCTACTGTTGTTACCATTGTTCTTTCTATAGGTGTTACCAATATGTCAAAGCGTAATGCTATTATCCGTAAGCTTACCGCTGTTG
>CAZMRY010000062.1:0-9019 GCA_964568815.1 uncultured Eubacteriales bacterium
TTGGCATATTTTACTTGTATAACAAAGAAAGTGTCCCTAAGGACACTTCTCATTAGCCGAGTGTCCTGAAGGACACTCGGCAGCGATATTGATTTCTTACGAAATCAGCGATATATCTTCGATGCGATATTGTGCTTTGCACAGCGATATTCCCTTCGGGAGTTAATCAATATCATATCGCTACAAAGTAATATCGCTTTTGTGCAACAAAAATATCGTTCGAGCAAATGCGAGAATATCACTGAAATATGCCGACCATTATGGTTGGCATATTTTACTTGTATAACAAAGAAAGTGTCCCTAAGGACACTTCTCATTTTGAGGTTGTTTTTGCAGTTGCCTGGTCATAGATTGGTATTTCTGCCAGAACAGGAATATTAAACTTTTCAACAAGGCTCGCTACATTTCTGATTGAGTCATCAAAATATGCTTTTATGAAATTGATTGCACAACCTATTATTGCACCAAGAAGTATAGCAACCAAACAATTTTTTGGAATATTTGGTGAAGAAGGTCCTGCAGGAATTTCAGGATAATCAATGATTTTCGCACTTCCGCCAACTACAATTCTTGAAATTTCACTCTGAGCATTTGTAAGAATTGTATTTGCTATAACAGCCGAATCTTCAGGGCTGTATGAAGTTACCGAAATCTGTATTATTTCAGATTCGTCCTGAGCACCGTAACCTACCATACTTTTAAGGTCTTTATAAGTGTAATCAAGTCCTGATTCAGCACTTACTGTTTTAAAGAAGGTGTTTGATGACAGGATTGTAATATATGTATTGGTAAGCTCCTGAGCTGCCATAATATCGTTGATATTAACATTAGACTGAACAGAATAATTGTTGTCTATCGTTACATAAAGTGTGCCTTTTGCAACATATGTTGGTTCAACTGCAAATTTTGAATAAACAAAAGACGATATACCCATAACAACTGCAAGAACTACAACGAGCACCCAGTTGCTGAATATCATATTAAGCAAATCAATAATTGAAATTTCCTTTTCGTTCATTTTTCGTCCTCCGATTAGTATGCTGCTATAATCTTAACTATTTTTGTGTTGTCAACAGGAATATAGTCGCTGAAAGAAACACCTGCTGAAACAAGAGCATAGTATGTCTTATTTTCTTCAATAAGCTCAGCCGTGCCACCATTAAAGACTGAGTTAAATGTTGTACCCTGTGCAACATCATCAAATTCAAGCTTTAATACAAACTGTATGTCTGAATTTGTTATTGCCGTCAAAGACGGATAGTATGTGTATGAAAGCTTATAAGTTGTTTTTCTATTTTCAAGGATTTCAAGTTCGCTGAAATAAACCTTAAAAATTGTTTCAAAGCTGTTTACTTCATGGAAATCATTTTTAGGAGCTTCAGCAAAGCCTGCATAATCATATACATAAGCAGGAATATCTCTTAGAACCACTCCATAATTCTTATAATTTATTGGATATTTATCCGCCTCTTTAAGGATTTCTGCATTTTCAACCTTACCGTCTTTAATATTCCTTGTAAAGCCGCCAAGTCTGTCAGCCTGAATAACAAGCGACAAAAATTCCTTCATTGTGATTTCGCCGTTTGCATTAAGCTTTCCGTCAAGAGTGTTGAAAATACCCTTATTATATGCATATGCCATATAAACATCTGACATAAATCCGTTTGTTTTTACTGCATCTTCAAAGGTTGTAATATCTGTTCCAACAGGAATATCCTTCGCAGAACTTGTAACAACAGCATTCATAAGTGCAAGAAGTGCATCCTGAACTGTTACATTTTTATTTGCATACTCCTTGGTGTTCTTTGATTTTTCCCAAATATATGCTGTCATAGCAGACATAGCAAGGTTATATTCTCCTTCATAACCTATTTCATACTGAGCTGCAGGAGCATATGAATCTGTTCCATATGCAAGAAGCATAGCTGCGTGTGCAGCCTGTCCATATGTAACCTTTTTATCTGCAACATATCCACCTTCAAAAACATCAAATGTATCGTTAATTTTGCCAATAAGTTTATCTGATATATTATCAGTAATTGATTTAAGATTTGTTGTATCAAGTGTTCTTACTCTTAAAATAAGTGCTGTTACTTCCGCTCTTGTAATAGTATCTGAAAGTCTTAAATCAATACCATCATTTCCTTTAATAAGCTGAGTTGTATATGCCCAGGTAACAGCATCTTCATTTGAGAACTGTCTTGCAATAACACCCGGAACCTTAGCATTAACCTTTTCTCCACATCTGTCCCAGAGTGCATCCAGCACTTCTCCGCGGGTCATATATTCATCAGGTCTGAAATATTCTTTATCCGCATCAACCCCTGATGCCATAACATAGCTATAGCTCCAGTGTGACGCATTAAGGTCTTTGAAATCACCTGTTTTCTTGTTTGTACCTTCACCAAACATCTTTGCAAATTCCGCTCTTGTAACTAAGCTTTCAGGTCTGAAGCTTCCGTCAGGATAGCCCTTGATTGTGCCCTCTGCTACCAATTGCTGAATGTTTGCATATGCCCAATGAGTCGTCTGTAAGTCTGTAAACTGCTGATTTGCAGATACACACATTGCCATACTGAATATCATAACAACTGTAAGTAATAACGCAAGTGTTCTTTTCATATAAACCTCTCCATTAAATGATTTTAAGTGCTTCTTTCAAAGTGTAAACTGCATCGCTGTCAGGTCTGCAGGTAAGCTCATATACCTTTACATTTGAAAGAAAAGCTATAACATTATCCATAGCCCCGTTAAGCATATCACTTTCAACGGGCTTTTTTGTCTCATTAAATATTCTAAAAAAACCTTCTGTAGCCGTTAATTCATTTACTTTATTTTCTTTTCCCTGCTTTACGGATACAACTGCTCTGACAGGGACCTTCATTTGTTCATTTATATCTGTTTTACCACTCCATGGGCAACCGTAAACATAGCTTGTACCATCAAAGTTTCTGATAAAAGGCGTGTCGTCATTTACTATGATTACATCATCACAAAATTCCTGTTTCCAAAGAGAGCTTTGTGTGGATTTTCCTGTTCCCGATGGTGCAGAAAAAAGAATTCCGTTGCCTTTATAGCTGATTGCCGAGCTATGCAGCATAAGTCCGTTAAACTTAACTATTGCGTACCACAATATATGCCTTATAATAATAAAGAATTTAATGCCGATTTCAAGTCCGCTTTTTTCAAAAGTGTCTATTGCATAGGCATCTGCCTGTGAAAAGTCTCTGTTCCATTTAATAAGAGAGCCTACTCTGTCTTTCCCGTAAATATGGTACATTGAAATTTCGCCATTTTCTGCAATACACCAATTCCAGTCTTCCACATCTTCAATGATTTTTCCTTTTGGTTTGGCTATTTCTTCCGCAAGAAAGCAGTTAATAGTCATATCAGCCGGACCCACCGAGCCCGACTGATACTTTCTCGTTTTATTTAAAATATAATCGTAATTGCAATTCTTTATTTCAATTTCTAAATCCGCAATACTGAGCTTCATTTACGCATTTGTGCTTGTTGTTGTCAAGCTTGTATATGTCAAATCATTCTCAAATTCAACAACTGAATTTGCCTGAAGCTTACTGTTCTTTTTCTTGTAAACTGTCTTAGGAACTAAAGCGGCAATGTTTTCTTCAATTGATAATTCAATTACATTAATTGATGGTTTTGTATATGTTTTCATTTCATTATCCTCCTTTATTCCTAAATTATTCAACTGCTACTGCATCTGATAATACGCAAGTTGTACCATTTAATGCATACGCTGCAACATTAACTGTTGCTCCAAGATAGTCAGCATACGCTTCAAGTTCAACTGCATAAATACCGTCAACATTCTTACCAAGTGCAGGTAATACAAGGTATCCGTCTGTTGCGTAAGTATCATTCACTGCATGTGTAAAAGCTGTTGGTTTAGTATCTGTATAGAGAACTATACCGAACTTACCACCTGAAACAGCTTTTGCAACTGCTACCAGGTTATCACCTGATTTAGCTGTTGTTGAGCTAATTTTTGGTGCAACAAATTCTGCTGCTTCAGCATCTATTGTAATATCCAATGTGCCATTTCCATTGATAATACCAGTTGAAACAATCAATGTTGTAGCATCTGCACAGTAATCATTTATTGCATCACCATTAAATTTAACGCCTGTTACCTTAACACCTGTAAGACTTACAACGTTTGTAAGGTCAAACTTTCTGATAACAACACCAGCATCTTCAGCCTGTTCTGCAGCATAAGTTGTTCCTGCTTCTTCACCGTTAACTGTAACAGTAATCACATAATCATCTGTATGAGTAGCCTCAACTCTTGAACTTTCTGTGCTTCCGCCAAAGAACATTGATGCATTGATATTTGTAACCTCAGTTGTGTAAGTAAACTGTGCATTACCATCTTCGTCTGCTTCTTCCTGGTTAATGTAAACGATCGTATTTTCGTTAACATCTTCTTCATCTGTTGTAGCAACATATGTAACAATGTCGCCTTTAAGAAGACCTGTTGCATTAGCCTCTACACTAACTTTGTTATCAGCCTGATAAGTTGTCTTTGTTGAGTATGATGCAGCCATTGCTGACATACCCATTGTAGCTAAAACTGTGATAACAAGAGCTAAAGCTACAATTGTTTTTGTTAATCCCTTCATAAAAAGAACCCTCCAATTACTTTCTTATATATATTATTTTTTACTTTTTTAAAGTCAACGTTATGTCCGAAGCCTCTTTTGCTTCGTTTGTGTGTGAAATCATTATTATTGTTTTGTTCAAGGCTTTTAAGTTTTCAAGAACCCTATGTGCTGTTTCTTCATCAAGAGCCGAGGTTGCTTCATCAAGAAGAATTACCTCTGTGTTATGATACACAGCTCTTGCAATTGCAACTCTCTGATTCTGTCCCTCCGAAAGACCTGTTCCGTGTTCACCGAGCTTTGTGTTTATTCCACATTCCTGCTCAGCAATCACATCTTCAAGACAGGCAATTTTAATTGCTTTATCAAGAAGTTCTTCGTCAGGTTTTTCATCTGAGAACGTTATGTTCTCTTTAATCGTTCCTGAGAATATCATATTGCCCTGAGGCACATATGAAAACAACGCTCTTGTTTTTGCACCTATAAAATACTGTCTGTCTTTGCACATAACGGTTATATTTCCGCTATCAGGCTTTAAAAGACCCAAAAGTATTTTCATAAGCGTACTTTTTCCTATTCCCGACTGACCTGCAAGTGTTACAAACTCGCCTTTATGTATTTCTGCTGAAAAATTTTCGAGAACCTTCTGTCCGTCATAGGAAAAGGTTAAGTCGTCAATAATAATTTTTTCAAAGTTCGTGTTTAAGTCAGCAGCATCAACCTCAGGCTCGTTCGCCCCGTCCTCATCAAGGTCAAGAATTTCAAGAATTCTTTCGGATGATGCAAGCATTGAAAAATATTGAGGCATTATACCCGAAAACGACTTAAGAGGCGACTGAACAAGGGACACAAGCTCAATCATTGCAACAAGAGTTCCGAAGGTATAAAAACCTGTTGAAATTCTGTATGCTCCCCATATAACCGTAAGGCAATAACCAAGTGTCAGCAACAAACTGAACAGAAGGTTAACAAAGATACCTACTTTATTTTTTCTTATTATACAACAATAATTTTGATTTTGCAATAGTTTTAGCAAACTTTTTTTATTTTTTTCTTGAGAAAATGCTTTAACAACTGCAATATTCAACAAATTCTCTTGAATGTTTCCCCGAACTTTCCCTTCACTTTCCAGTACATCTTTATGAATTTCTTTGATTTTTCTTTTAAAAAATCTTGAAATCAGCAGTATTATAGGTAGTGCAAACATATAAATAACTGCATACAATGTATCGTATTTTATCAACAAAACAAAACCGAAAATCAACTGGCTCAGAAGGGAAAGTGTTACAGGAATAATATCAATAACACCATCAAAGACAGTATATACATCGCTATTTATTCTGTTCATAAGATCACCTGTGTGATACTCCTGTACTTTTGTTAAATTCTTGCACAAAATATCAGCGAATAATTTTCGTTTATTTTTGAGAATGATTTTATTTTCGGCAACAACGCTTATAACAGATAGCACTATCTGAACAGCTACCTGAATTAAAATAATCATTCCTACTATTATAATTGTATTAACAAACTCTTCTTTTGTTCCGTTCACCGCAGTATCAACAACATTTTTTGAAACTGTTGCAAATATAACGCTGACAAAAGACGCAAGGACACTTAAAACAGACAGCACCGTTATAACGCCTGCATTTTTTCTTATATTTGAAAATATGTAATCTCTTGCGGAAATGTACTTATTCAAAATTTCCTCCTGATTTTAATATATGTGTTCAGCAATCTTACCCTGAAGGGTATGCACACCGTCCACACTCTGCAATATAATTTATATAGAAAAGAATCTGTTTTTATAATTCTTTTTCCTCTTTTAATTTCTTCAACCTTTGCAATTATTTTTTCTCTTGGCACATCTGTTTCAATCCTGCTTTCGCCGTCACCAATAATATCAATGGTCTTTTCATAGAGCTTTACCGCCCTGTGGAGAACATAACTGCCATCCTCTCTTGTGTAGAGAAGAATATCATATTTTTTAATCTCGCCCGCTTTTTTTAAAAGCACGCTGTCAAGTCTGTTTCTTAAAAGAGGATACATGCTCATTCCTGTTACAGTAAGTCTGATTTTCCCGCCAAAACGGATAACCTCTTCAATAACAGGACCAAGTTCACTCATACTATACTTTTTTTCCATTATGCAAGCAGTCCTTTTTCTTCAAGCACAGCCAGGAACTCATCAATATCTGCAGA
The DNA here is from genome assembly GCA_964568815.1 of uncultured Eubacteriales bacterium. Lineage (GTDB taxonomy): Bacteria > Bacillota > Clostridia > RGIG6154 > RGIG6154 > RGIG8700. The sequence goes on from CAZMRY010000062.1 coordinate 6,824, forward strand.
AAGAACTTCTTTCTCTGCATCGTATTCCTTAAGCATATTTTCAAGGAGTATTTCTTTTGTGGTTTCCTCTTTTAAAAGTTCCCAAAGATATGCTCCTGTTTCATTTAAAGTTATAATCGCCTTAAAATCAACAAGTGCCTGTTCTGCAGGAATAACTATTACGTCTCCTGCAACTTTTTTTGTTATAAAGCCTTCTTTGATTTTCATTTTGAACCTCTCAGATTTTATTAATCAAATTAATGCAGTTAATTTTCTGCAGTTTTTTCATGCCTATCATAATGAATATCATAAGCCACACAGAATGAGTGATATTATATGCCATAGCCATAACTATAATCTGCATAAGAATGCCGATTACAAAATTATATGTCATAACTACTTTACAATCCTTCATGATGTTAACATAATTAACGGGCGCAGAAAGATTATCCGAAAGAACATAGCCATCACAAATGTTATCAAAAGCTCCGTATTTGAACACATTGAAGCCTTCAACTTCTTCTGTTTTTCTTGAAACGAAAAGAACCGAACCGTCTGCAAGAGTTCTTTTGATTTCATTTATCTGTGCTGTGTTTTCAAGGTTGTATATTTTTTCTATGCCGCCTTTTACAGCAATATCGTTTATGTATTCATTAATCTCTTTTGTTACCATTGCAATATTTTTTATTCCTGCAAATCTTAAGCTGTCAACACATTGTCTTATGTCTTTTTTAACTTCAAAATCAAATTCAATATATCCGATAAAGTTACCGTTTACAGCAACACAGAGAATGTTGTTTGTGTCCTGAATGGAATTTAGGATTTCTCTGTTTCTTAAAGCATCAGCAGTACCGCTTAATATTTCAATGTCGTTTTTAACTTTAACAACAACACCGCCGTCAGGATATGATTTCCAGTCTACAATATCATTATAGTTTATATTGATTTTACCGTATTCTGCAATAGCTTTGAAATATCCGCTTTCTTCTCTGCATCTGCCATATGCCGCAAGCTTTAAAAGAAGATCATTGCTGATACCTGCCGATGGACAAACCTGATGAACTACAGTTTCACTGCTTGTTAAAACACCTGCAGGCTCAAAGAATACACCTTTTGTATTTATTGTTTTTTCTACAGTCTGCTTTTTGTTTATAACAATACCCTTTGCGAGACATCTGTATATTGCACTTTTATATGCATCAGACACTACGATTTTGATAGGGTCAAGACTTGAAACAAGTATCACTGCAGGGAGACCGTATTTTAAACAGCTGAAATCCTTTGTTTTAATATATTCAATGACTGCAAATGCAACACCTGCCACAAGAAGTACCAGAGAAAGAACATTGAACACCTTATTTTTTATTCTTTCACCCTGTGTATTTGTTTTGCAGACACTTTGTATAATATCAAGAGATTTTTTCATAAGACTGTTTTCACAGTCCTGCGTAACTTCTATTATAACATTGCCTGTAAGAAGAGTATAGCCTGCATAAATCTTATCTTTTTTAGACACAGATGTGATTTTGCTTTCTCCTGTTATATTTGCAGTATTTACAGTTCCTGTTCCTGCTTTAACAATACCGTCAACAGGAACAATCTCACCCGAATAAAGCTCGAGCATATCCCCCTGGCGAATTTCTGTTATTTCAACTGTTTCTGCCTCGCCTGAGTGTATTACATGATATTTTCTGTCTTTGATTTTTTCTGAGACAATTAGTGTTTTGGGAACAAAAAATTTTGATGCATCAAAAATAAGCTTTACTACAATATATATCTGAAGTCCTAAAAGTCCCTGATAAAATGCACCCATGCAGAACAACAGAAGTGTAGCTAAAACAGCTGCATGGTCTAAATTGAAATAGTCCTTATTTTTAATTTTCTTTACTGAGGTTGTAGCAATAACGCCTGCCGCTGCAACATATGCAAGAGCCGCAACAACTATTGCCCCGGTTTTACCAAATACCAGAGATATAAGTTCAAGTGCCACACTGAGAGAAAATAAAAAACTTCTGAAAATCTGATAATTTATTTTAAGTCCGGCTTTTTTCTTTTTTAACTTCATAGCCCACAATCACCTTTACACAATTATACATTTTCATTATACAACAAAGATATACAATTTGCAAGCATAAAAAGGTGCAAATCAGAAGATTTGCACCTCAGACCGTCGAAAAAGTCGTTCTACCGCAAGCAAAACATTAAAAATGTAGGGTT
>CAZMRY010000063.1:0-1953 GCA_964568815.1 uncultured Eubacteriales bacterium
ACTGTATGTTACACATTTTGGCAACTTCTACAATATCAAATTCTTCATACTGATATGCCACATTACGCAGCCTCCTTCATCTGCTGTTGTTGTCTCTTTAGCGGATGAGTAACAAGAAGCTCCGTATTTTTGGCAAACGCCGCAATAATCTGACCATACATAGGCTCTATTCCGGTTGTAATACATTCTGCATTATCAATATAGGTAGGATAAGCAAGTCCCGTAAGTCTTGAAAGCAAATTCGCAACCTCCAAGCCTGCTTTTACTCTTTCAGAAGTAGAAAGCCAGCGATAATCTTTACCGTCATATGTAAACCTGAAAATATTTTTAATTTCTCCTGTACCTTTTACCACATCAAAAAGCTTGATTGAAGCACGATTCATTTTAAGCTGAGCTAAAGCAAGTTCTGCTTTTTTCGCCGCAAATTCGCCTGCAGCAAGAATAAGACTATTCAGTTCCTTTTTCCTATTCTCGTTATATGCAATACTTTTTTCAATCTCCCCTATTTTTTCAGGAGCCTTATCTGTATCACACAATGCTTTTACTTCAGCCTCATATGCTTCAGCCTGCTTTATAAGTTCTGTAAGCTCTGCAAATTCTTCTTCACTCAGATTACCAAGACGAATTTTATTTTCAAGTACAGCAATTTCAGAAACATCGTGAGTACCAAGTGCAGTAAGTTCACTTTCAATGCATTTTAAATCTTCTGCACGAAATTCTTCAAATTTTGCTCTGCTCTTTTCTTCAAGTGCAATCAATTCTTTGTATTCATTGACTGCCTCCTGACCTTTCTTTGCTGTTTCATCATATCTGCGCCTGATGTCTGCAATTATCGTCTTATAACTATCCTCTGTTATAACAGCATTACAGGTAAGACATTTATCTCCTACCTTTACTCTCGCTGCTTCAGTTTTAAGAGCCTCACAGCCTTTCTGACGACCTTCAATATCAGCTTTAAGTTTTAAGATTTCTCCCATAAGTTTTGACTCATACTGCTTATTCTGCAGTTCAGCCTGTTTAGCTATCAGATTTTTTCGTCTTTCATCTGATAAAAATGCCGCAACTTCAGCTAACTGTGCCTTTAATATATCTACATCTATCCCGTCAAATTGTTTCTTTTCGAGTTCAGATTTTCTGTTGTAAATCTGCTCACCTCTTGCAACAATCTCATCTATTTTTTCAGTTGCTTCTTTCTGTTGAGTTTTCAGCAAATCAATCTGACCTTCAAAATAGTTGATTGTATTCTCAATTTCTTTCAGTTCATCACGTTTCTTTTTGATAAAAAAATCCGGTTCAAGCATATTTTCATTTTCCAGGAGTGCCTGTGTACTGTCGCTTAATTGTGCAAGCACCTTTTTGTCATCAATTACAGGTAATAAACGCTGTAAAAGTTCTCTGCCGTTTTCCGCAATTTTTTCAATAAAATACAGTGGGTTAAGAATAGAAAGAAATATATCTTTTTCAGCAAAAGTATTTGTCAAATCAACTTGACGCATCTGAATTTTATCCAGCGTTATAGTCATATTATTCCCGGCTTTTCTGCGGATTAAATTGTGAATTTCACCATTTTCATCTACAAAAACTACCTGTACCATCATTCCATCGCTCTCGTTATTTTGCAATCTGTCGCTGCTTTTATCACCCCAAAAAGGAGTTCCGCAAAAAGCAAAGGCAATTGCGTCTGCAATGGTGGATTTTCCCTGACCATTTCCTCCGGATATGTATGTAACTTTATCAAATTCAGCTACATAAGGCTCTTTGAATCGTTTAAATCCCTGCATTCCAACTTTTAAAATACTAAAACTATTAATTTTCCCCATTGTCTGCCTCCATTTTTATGCTGCCAGGTCGTATTGTTCAAGAATTAAGAACGGACCATAAGCAGTATCTTGTCTTTTTCCTCTTAAATTGGTTATCTTCGCACCTGTCTTGAGATTTTGGTCTTTACCATAA
>CAZMRY010000063.1:1963-8778 GCA_964568815.1 uncultured Eubacteriales bacterium
ATTGTACTGTTATTACCATTTTTATCTAAAACCAATGTTGTCTTAACGGTCTGTCCCTCTCCCTCACAACGAACGCTTTTAATTTCGTAAATATCAGGTTTGGGAGCATCTCCGCTTTGTGCAGGTTTCTTCTCTGCAGGTGTATTGTTTATATTTTTGCTTTGTTCTGCCTTGTTTTGAGATTTACTCTGACTGTTATTCCCGGCTTGCAAATATCCTGAAGCTTCCTTACCAAATAATTTTATAACTGTATCGTTATATATTTTTTCGAGTCTCAGATATTCACTTTTCTCAATAACACGCCGTCCGTATTCTTCAGTAAGATTTACCCATACAGGCTCAAAACTATACAAATACCTGCCAATATTCCATTTTACCGCGCATCTTTTCAGTGAGTCCGAAAGACCACCCTTGATGGGTTCAATATCCGTATTTTCCGCTCCGTCCGTTTTTCCTATCCATTCATTTCTTTCTTCGTCATAAATATAGATAGTACATAACTGTGAGTTTACTTTTTTCGGTTTATTCCCCTCATCTTTTGGTTCTTCGGCATAACAGTGCCATTGACCGTACGCATCTTTCCAGTTATACTGTCCCACCACTGCATCCAACCTGTCAGCTATAGCTCTTGCATCAAGATACGGCACGACCTTTGCTTTTGTCTTATCCTTACTCATAAGCTGTACTTTCCAGCCGACATCTGACGCAGGAAATGGTTTACCAAATTCCTCAAAATGCCTGTTTCCCTTCATAATTAAAATCCTCCGTCTTTAGGGTTTAAAAAATCCTTTAATGTTTTGCCCGTCGGTATAAGAACATCTTTGTAATAATACTTTTCATTCTTATCCTTTAAAAACTCCAGCATCGTTCTGTATTCCATATTAAGTTTAGTCCTGTCCGGCGAATAATGGTCATTATTATCCGGCATAGAAAAAATGTAGTCAGGAATACCGTTTAACTGCCTTAACAGTTTTATTTTTGGCATAGAATTTGTGCCGATACACATATTAAATCCGCTTACATTTGAAAACGGATATTTGTATAACTTCGTATTATCACGAAGCGTTCCCATATCTGCAACAGCAACTCTGACCTTGTTAATCTTAAAATTGTTGTCAATAGTGAAACCAAACAACAATCTTGGTATCGGAAAGTTTTCATAAATCGTTTTTTCGTAAGTCAAATCTATTCTGAAACGTCCTACATCAATAACTATATATTTGCTTCCTTGATGATTTTCGAGGTACGAAACACATCTGTCCGGCAAAACTCCGGTTTGTACTACATTTATTTCTGTTGTTCTTGCAATCATTTTTGCAAATGTATTCATAGAAATAACTTTGTGTTTTACTGTGTTCCCCCTATAATCATCCACAACAAGATTAAGGTCATCATTAACATAAAATCTTAAACCTGTTAATTTGTTCAATTATGCAGCCTCCTTAATATTGTTTTCAAAACCGAAACGATATTTTAGTTTTTTTAATTCAGACTTGTATTTGTCAAATAACTGTATAATTCCGCAGTACAGTTCAAACATTGAATAATATCCATCATAATAAGGCACTTCAACTATAAGTTTATTTTCTTCTGTTTCATTCTTTGCATAATACAGAGTTACATATAAACCACTGTAATGATTTACCCCGTATAGAATATAATCTAATATATACTGCTCCATTCCACCACATCTCTGTCTGTATTCCTGAACAGTTATTTTTTCAGTTTCCAAAAGCTTATCGAGCAGTTTATAATAACCATCCATTTCTTCTGAAGTGAAAATAAGTTCTTCGCCGACCGCTTCGCGTTCTTCCACTGGCTTTTTTTCATCATCCTCGTAATATAATTCTTTAGATTCCTTTAAAAATGGGATATTATATAACTGTTCAAATGCCTCTGCTTCGTATTCATCACCGTCGTAAGAAAAGTCTGAAAACTTACCGCTAACATCCTCATCGCAATAATCATAACAATCTTTAATGCTCAAAAGACATTCAAAAAATTGTGTTATATTGCTGGTAAGTAATTTTTGCATACACTATAAGCCTCCCTAATAAAATTTTCTTTCTTTTACAAAGACGCTTTCAGCCTCATGAAGTATTTTAAACAACAATGAAACGCTACTGATTTTCGGTTCAAGATTATCGTTATAGTATTCAATATAGTCCTGCAAATCATTATAAGTAAATTTTGAGAAATCGAGATCTCCTACTTTAAATTCATGTCCGTCAGCAAGTGCTTTCGTTGTACAATTATGAATATATAAAAAACCTTCTGTTCTGTCTTTTGCCTTGCGGTTTTCTATATTTCTCACTTTTCTGAACTCGTCAATGAAACTTACTTTATTTAGTTCAAGCTCCATAATCTACCTCCTTTATGCTAACCTCTTTAAACCATCGGGTGTCAGAACATTAAACAACATTCTGTTTACCCTTGTTTCCGTCAGCGTGTTTGTTACATTATCTTCGTATTTTTTTACCTCTTTTATGACACGACCTTTTATAACATGCGGATTTTCACAATCCACATAACCGTTAATAAGACCACTACCGCCAATCAAGCCCACCTGACCAATATTTAACGGTAACAAAGGGCGTTTTTCTATAGCATCAATCTTACTTTTCTCAAAGAGCATATTTATTGACTTTGATTTTGCAAGCTGACGCTGTAATTCGCCTAAGTTAAACTTTGCTCCCTTAAATATTTCCACAGTTTTAGGTTCATCCGGCAATGCGTAAATCTCCGGTTTCAGTGTATCAATCATAGGAATTCTATCCGGCAGCATAGCATACTGTGATAATTTTTCTGCCATTTCACTACCGTCATCCTTCTTCTTTTTTACTCCAAACACAATAATCTGGTTAAACTTTTTAAATTCGTCATTCAAAAAACGATAAACAGATATATCCTTGAAATTATCACATAGCACTCTGCAAATGTCGTATGTAAGGCGGTAATGCGGAATGATATACATAAGCACACCGCCCTGCATAAGATGATGAATACTTTCAACCAGAAATCTCTTTTCGCTTCTTGCCTTTGTTCCGCCCTCTCCCATTACATTTAAGTATGGGGGATTTAAGAACAAAGCGTGAAATGCTTCCTGACTCATTCTTGAATGAAAAAAGCTTCCAAACCCAACACGGTCAAGCCTACATTCAGCTTCTTTGCCTCTGGCTTCGTCTATTTCCGTACCATAAGTTACAGAATCTATTCCCATTGCAAGAACATTAAGTGCAATTCCCTCACCACAGCAAGGATCTAAAATATTCACCTTACAATCAGGAAATTTTAATGCACTTTTTATCATTTTCACATGAGAATTTTCTGTCGGGTAGTACCCCATCTTGACATTATTCATTAAATGTCCGATAACTTTCGCAGTAATCTTTTCGCTATGCGGAATTTGTCCTTTCAGAGCATCTATTGCAGATACAAGCTTTGTATAATCCGGTGTCATTAAGTTATAATTCATAACTGCACCAAAAAGCTGATTAGCAAAAGCCGCTCCTTCCGGCATATCACATTCAGAAAACAAAAGCCTTAAATTTCTGACTGTATCAAGCAGTTTATTTTTTAACTGCTCCAAATCAGTAAATGTATCTTTTGCTCTCTGTACATTGTTCTTCTGCCTGTATATATCTATAGCTCTCCTTTTTATCGGCATAGCTTCTATGATACTTACAAGGTTTCTGTCCATTTCCGCAAACTTTTCAAGAGCATAATATGTTTCACTCATTAAGCAGCCCTCCCCGTACTGAAATCCTTATTATGAAAATCAACACTTTCTCTTTGGAGCGTCTTTATGAGCTTCTTGTGCCCTAAAGCATCTACCGTTTCAAGTTTATCTGTTTCTACCGTTACTGTCTTTTCAAAAGTCATAACCGTTTCTTTGGTTTGTGTAAATATAAAATTGTTTTCCATCTGTAATTTCCCTTTCATTTTATGGATTTCATCAGTAATCTTTTTGAAGAAAAAGCTATCCTCGTTGTTTTAAGTTTCCCCTCAATAAGCAGATAATAGAGCATAGTCGCAATCGCTGTTGATGCAAACAAATTTGCTGCAATAGTTTGCGGTGCCGATACGCTTCTTTCTGCACAAGAGAGTTCTGAAGGGAATTTTTCAACATCTGTTAAGATGTCGGGATAAACACTTGCCACAGGCTTGCTGACAACCTTACCGTTAGTCTTCATACCGCATACAACCTGACCGCCAGATTCTTCGTTACCTGAATCAATGTATATAATGTCATCCTTAAAATTGAAAACATTGTTACACATAATTCTCGAACGGTTATTATCAACTGCACCTATCAAAATACTGATAGGTCTTGGTGAATTGTTGTATGAAGGCGGATTTGGAACATCAAGCAAATCCAAAAGATGTTCTTCATCTTCGATAAAATCTGAAACATATTCAGTTTCTACGCCAAAAACATCCGAATATCTTTCTGCCATTACTACAGCCTTGTTTTCGCCAACATCCACAGGTGAAAAGCTCTGTCTTATCAGATTCTTATCCTCAACAACATCACCGTCTGCTATGATTATTCTGAAAGGTCTTTTTGACGCATAAGCTATCCGATACAAATGAGGAATCACATATCCTCCCGTGCCGCCTGCACCGATAATCACAATCTGCACAGGTCTGTCAAGAGAAAGTCTCATAAATAAGCCTCCTTTTTCCTGAGCTTATTTTCAATATGCTCCCTCCACTCTTCTGGATATTCACCGTCATAGCCTTCCATAATAACAGCCGGATTGATTTTAACGAACTTACCTCCGCAGGATATTCTTGCCTTTATGTCAGGAAAAATCTTATCCATTCTGCCAACAACAATATACACTCTTGTAGCCTTTTCATCTTTATCATCAGTAAATGAAAAAAATGCAGGCATCGTATTATGTGAGTGCATTTCTGCTACCAGCAAGAACTCATTTTCGTCAACATCCGGTAAGAATGAATCAACGCTGTCCTTCGTTACTGTCTGTTTTGGAATAACAACATAATATCTTTCATCTGTAAATGACCAATAGATATATGCCAGTGCTTCTACTTCTCCGTCTTCATTGATAAATGACTTAAAAAAAGAAATTACTTCTGACCACATTTTAAAAGGGATTTTCGGCAAAGCCGGGGTGAACCCGGCCTTAACCTTTTCAAACGCAGTTACTCTTTCTGTCGGAGCGATAAATGTACCTATCTTATTGTTACGAACCTCAAATACTTTGCCATCCTCTGACGGTACATAAGAAATAAGCTTACCGCTTGCCTTGGCTTCTTCAACAGAACTGAATAAGCCTTTATATTCCGCCATAACTCCTTTTTTCTTTGCAGTAATAGTCGGGATAATCTTGCATTCGATTTCGTTCTTTTCATCACCCTTTGATTTTTTAGCTTTTGCTTTTTTATCATCATCAGGCTTTTTGAGATACATCATAAATTCCTCTGATTCTTCAATCTGAGTTTTTATACTTGCGATAGTTGTTTTCTTCGCATTAGTAACCTGCTTCACAATCGGTCCGTAGGTTACTTTCCATTTCACATTTTCGCCCTCGTCAAGTTCAGGGAAGTCTTCAGCTTTTTCAAGACGAAGCTCATCAAAGGTTTTTGAGGTGTCAACTATTTCTTCCTTTGCACCTCCATGCTCGAAGAAAGGAAGTTTTTCCTTTAGCTCACTTTTCTTAACCTCTGCCTGTTTTTCGTCTGCTTCCGCCATAATCGCCGAGAATAAATCTGTCTGCAATTCGGCGCTATTTTCAGACTGTACTTTTCCCGTAGTTTCTTCTGTTTCGCTGACTGTAACTGTTTCATCCTTTTTTTCCTCCGCATTTACTACTCCCGCATTTGCTGCAAATGCTTCACCCTGCTGAATTGTATTGTTTTTAAGCGTTGCCACAACGGGTGCAGTATCAGTTTTTTCCTCTGTAATTTTAGGTTTTGGTGCTTCCGGTGTGCCAAACTGACCAAATATATTGTCTGCTTCAGAGTCACTCATTGCTGTAAAGCCTCCGAAATCGCTTGCCGCACTTCCTAAATCCAAATCTCCGCCAATTACAAATCCATTGTTGTTTTCTTTTTCAAACATTTTGTTTTCCTCCTTGTTTTTTTCGTTTTTGTTTGCATTTTCCGTACTTAAATAACCTTGAACTTACATCACCTCCACTAATTGCTCTTGCCTTATAGCAGGAGCTATAGAGTATTTATGTAAAAGCCTGTACCTCCGGTTAGTACGGCTGAGTTTTCTGCATACCTGTTCACAGATATCAATACTCCTATCAACGATTGTGTCGCCAAAAGTTAAGCCAGATTCTGAAATTGGGTAGTCAAGACTCAAAAGCATAACATTCTGTTTCATTTGTTTTTGCTTCCTGAAGTGGTTACCAAGAGCTGACTTCATATGATTTTTCGCAATAGTTTCAAAAGCATATCGCCTTAATTCCTCTTGCTCATCATATTGTTGCACTGCTCTTAAAAATCTGAATACAACTACATCGTAGTATTCATCAAACGATAATCCTCTGTACTTTAGAAAGTTTTCTAAAACACTGTGATGTTCTTCTGCAAACTTTCTTTGATTTTCTGTCAATTTTACGCCTTTCATTTGGTATTCTCCTCCTTAAATTTTGCAAAAAAACAAAAAACACACACAATTTTCCCGTAGGTTAATTACATGTGTTTGTTTTCCGCTTAAATATTTTTAGTTTTCCGTAAAAATGAAAAAAAGCAGGTAAAGTGCATACCTATCCCTTGGGATAGATCTTTCCTTAACCTGCTTAACTTCTTACCTGTTTAACTTCTTACCATTTTTACAG
>CAZMRY010000064.1:0-8754 GCA_964568815.1 uncultured Eubacteriales bacterium
CGTTGTTGTAACCAAATTCAAATTTGATATCCCATAAATCAAGACCGATTGATTTCAAATCGTCTGCAACGATTTTTGTGATTTTAAGGGTCTGCGCTTTCATGCTTTCAAACATTTCGGGAGTCATAACTTTAAGAGCAGCTAAGCCTTCGCCGGTAACTAATGGGTCGCCTTTTTCGTCGTTTTTGAAGGTACATTCAACATAACCGCCTTCTAAAACTGTACCGTCTTTTATGTATTCACCGTATCTTCTGATAAAGCTGCCTGTAGCTACCAAACGGCAGATTACTTCAAGTCCGCCGCCGCCCTGAGCCTTACCAAAACATTCTGCAGGGAGAACTTCCATTGTTGCATCATCAAGATTTGCACTTACATAGTGAGTCTTGATGCCTGCTTTTTTTAATAATTCAAAATAGTGGATAGATGTTTCAAGGTTAGCTCTGCCAATGCCTTCTATTGTTAAACCTACTGAGTTTTCACCGGGATCAAAAACGCCGTCTTTTCCTGTGCAGTCATCCTTGAATTTAAGCATTACATTACCGTTATCAAGAGCAAAAACATCTTTAGTTTTTCCTTCGTATAATTTTTTCATAAAGTTTCCTCTTTTCTGAATAGTTTTAGAATAGAGTTATTCTATCACAAATTTGTTTTTCTGTACAGTATTTTTTTTGAAAAAAATAAAATTTTTACTGCTAAGTAAAACTTTACAAGGATGTGGAATTGTGATATAATAATAAAAAATTATGTTTGAAGGAGAAAATATGATTTTAGCTGACAAATGGCAGGATTACAAAGTACTTGAAACAGGACAATCAAACAAGCTTGAAAGCTGGGGAGATGTAGTCCTTTTAAGACCTGACCCTCAGGTTATATGGAATAATCCAATTAAAAAGAAGCATTTAGCAGATGCAGTATATAAAAGAAGCTCAAAAGGCGGAGGAAACTGGGACTATAAAAAAGACTTGCCTGAAAGCTGGATAATTAAATATAAGGAATTAGCTTTCAATGTAAGACCGACAGGCTTTAAGCATACAGGTTTATTTCCTGAACAGGCTGCAAACTGGGACTTTATAATTGAAAACATCAAGAATGCAGGCAGAGAAATAAAGGTTTTGAATTTATTCGCATATACAGGCGGTGCTACAGTTGCTGCTGCAAGTGCAGGTGCATCTGTTGTTCATGTTGATGCGGCGAAGGGCATGGTTGCATGGGCTAAAGAAAATGTTAAGCTTTCAGGCCTTGAGGACAAGCCGGTAAGATATATAGTTGATGATGTAGTTAAATTTGTTCAAAGAGAGCAAAGAAGAGGCAACAAATATGACTGTATTATTATGGACCCGCCTTCATACGGCAGAGGACCTAAAGGAGAGATATGGAAGCTTGAAGATGAACTTTATGGACTTGTTGAAGAATGTGTTAAGGTTTTATCTGATAAACCTTTGTTCTTTATAATTAATTCGTATACAACAGGTCTTGCATCTTCTGTACTCTCAAATATTTTACGAATTACTACAGAAAATAAATTTGAAATCGAAAGTATCGTTGCTGACGAGCTTGGACTTCCTGTTGAAAACAGTAATACTGTTCTTCCTTGCGGCTCAACAGCAAGATGTATTTTCAGACAGGACTAATAATGATTGAAACTTTAAATTTGTCGTATTCTTATGACGCTGAAGATAAAAGCAGGCAAGTACTGAAAAATATCAATATTACTATAAATAAAGGTGAGTTTGTTGCAATTCTTGGACACAACGGTTCGGGCAAATCAACCTTGGTAAAATCTTTTAATGCAGTAATACTGCCGTCAGGCGGAAAGGTGTATGTAGATAAGCTGGATACATCAGATGAAAATCTCACTTATGAAATCAGAAAAAAAGCAGGAATGGTTTTCCAGAATCCTGATAATCAGATAGTTGCAACAATAGTAGAAGAAGATGTTGCGTTCGGACCTGAAAACTTAGGTGTACCGCAGAAGGAAATAAGAAAAAGAGTTGATAATGCTTTAAAAGTAGTTGATATGTATGCGTATAAAGACCATGCACCTCATATGCTCTCAGGAGGACAGAAGCAAAGAATTGCTATTGCAGGCGTTCTGGCTATGGAGCCTGAATATATGATATTTGACGAAGCAACTGCTATGCTGGATCCAATAGGCAGAAAAGAAATTTTGAACACTATTGTCAACTTGAATAAAGAAAAAAATATAACAGTTGTTATGATAACTCATTATATGGAAGAGGCAATCAAGGCAGACAGAGTAATAGTTTTAAACAAAGGTGAGGTAAAACTTGAAGGTAAGCCTGAAGATATTTTTAGTAATGTGGACGAAATGAATAAATTAAAACTTGGTGTTCCACAGTCAACTGAACTTATGTTTGAACTTGAAAAAAGAGGAATTAAATTTAGAAAAACTGTTTTAACAGCAGAAGATTTTGTTGAAGAATTTGAACAGGTGTTGAAAAATAAATGAGTATTAAACTTGAAAATGTTAATTATATATACGGAAAAAACAGCCCTTTTGAAAAGATAGCACTCAAGGATATAAACCTTGAAATTAAGGAGAATGAATTTGTAGGGATAATCGGGCATACAGGCTCAGGTAAATCTACATTAATTCAACTGTTTAATGGTCTTTTAAAGCCTGAAAACGGAGCCGTTACAGTTGATGGTGAAAACATCAATCAGAAAGGTATTAAGATTAAATCCATCAGAGAAAAAGTTGGTATGGTATTTCAATATCCTGAATATCAGCTTTTTGAAGAAACTGTGTATAAAGATATAAAATTTGGTCTTGATAATTTTGCATTTAACGGTGATAAGGATTCAAGAATCAGAAGTACGGCAGAAATTTTAGGTATTGAAAATGATGTTCTTGACAGTTCACCCTTTAATCTTTCAGGTGGACAAAAAAGACGAGTTGCAATCGCAGGTGTTCTTGCACTTAATCCAAGATATCTTGTGCTTGATGAACCTGCAGCAGGTCTTGACCCATATGGAAGAAGCCTGATATTAGATGAAATTTATAAAATTCACGAAGAAAAAAAGATAACTGTTATTCTTGTTTCTCACAGTATGGAGGATATTGCAAAATATGCACAGCGAATAATTGTTATGAATAAAGGTGAAATTGCAATGGTTGGCAATCCTGCTGAGATTTTCAGCAGGGAAGAAGAACTGAATAATATAGGTCTAGATGTACCTGAAATCTCTAAAATTATGAACATATTAAGACAAAAGGGCTATAATATCCCTGAAGATGTCTTTGACATAAAAAAAGCAGCAGATATTTTAACAGGAGAGAAAAATGCTTAACGACGTTACACTCGGTCAGTATTATCCGGCACGTTCAATTATTCATAAGCTTGATGGAAGAGTTAAAATTATTCTTGTTTTAGCTCTTATTGTGATACTTTTTATTGCTGATACTCCATTGGCATATGCTGTAACTGCATTATTGATATTTTTAACTATTGTTTTATCTAAAGTCCCATTTATCTTTGTGTTAAAGGGCTTGAAACCATTGTTATATATACTTGCTTTTACATCATTACTTAATATTTTTCTTACAGACGGAAAAGTGTTATATAGCTTTTGGATTTTTAAAATAACATATGAAGGTGTTATACTTGCATTGACAATGGTTATACGCCTCGTGCTTTTGGTTGCGGCTACATCAATATTAACACTTACAACTTCACCTATTATGCTTACAAATGCAATTGAGAGACTATTATCACCATTAAAAGTTGTTAAATTTCCTGCACATGAAATTGCAATGATGATGACAATAGCCTTAAGATTTATTCCTACACTTCTCGAAGAAACAGAAAAACTTATCAAAGCACAGAGTGCAAGAGGAACTGACTTTTCATCAGGCAGTATTTTTAGCAAAATCAAAGCTTTGGTACCGATACTTGTTCCATTATTTATTAATTCACTAAAACGAGCAGATGAACTTGCTCTTGCTATGGAATGCAGATGCTATAAAGGCGGAGATATGCGAACGAGCCTGAAAACAATGAAAATAACAAAACTGGATTTGATTGTTATTGCAATATTTGTTCTTTATGTTGCAATTATTTTACTTACAAAAACGGTGATAAAATGAGAAATATAGCACTGATTATAAGTTATGACGGTTCTGCATATTTTGGTTACCAGACACAGAGTGGATTTATTACTATTCAGCAGGTGATGGAAGAAACCATTTCTAAAATGACTAAAGAAAAAGTAATCATCTATGGTTGCGGGAGAACCGACACAGGTGTTCACGCATTGAATTATTTATTAACTTTTAAAACAAATTCTAATATTCCGGTAGAGAGAATTCCATATGCATTAAATGCACTTCTTCCTGATGATATATCTGTCAAAAAGGCATTTGAAGCTGATGATGATTTCCATGGCAGATTTTCTGTGAAAAGAAAAACTTATGTCTATCGTATTTTAAACACCGAGTTCAACGATCCTCTCAGAGCAAAATATACCTGGCATTATAAATACCCACTCAATCTTGATAAAATGAAAGAAGCTGCATCGTATGTTGTTGGTGAAAAGGACTTTGTATGTTTTATGGCGTCAGGAGGTCAGGTTAAAACAACTGTCAGAAATGTAGATGAGCTTAATGTTGAAAAGGCAGGAGATGAAATTGTTATCACAATTTCTTCAAATGGTTTTTTGTATAATATGGTACGGATAATTACAGGAACTCTAATTTATGTCGGTTGCGGTAAAATAAATCCTGCTGATATAAAAGATATTATTGAATCTAAGGACAGAAGAAAAGCAGGAATTACTGCACCTCCGAACGGTCTTTATCTTAAAAATGTTGAATTTTAATGAAAGGCGAGAATATGAAACTTAGAATTAACGATAAAAGAAAAGCTTTAAAATTTGTAGTTACAATTATTATAATAGCTATTATTATTTCAATTGCCTTTCCGCATATACTTAATGTAGTGTTTGGTAACAGTATAGATGATGAGATTGTAACTGTGACTACAGATGTTGTTTCTGAAACAGATGTTGATTTTATAGATGGAAAGTTCGCATTATATAATTCTCAGGGATTAAAAAAATATAATACAGATGGTGAGTTTGATTCTGAGTATTATAAAAGTGCATATACTCCGATTATGCATAAAAATGGGAAATTCACAGTTCTGTCCGACACATCGTCAAATAATTTTACTGTTATAAAAGGTAATACCATAAAATATGAAGGAAAAGCTCCACAGAATATTAAATCTGTAACTGTGAATAAAAAAGGTTATACAACTGTTATAACGGGCGAAACCGGATATAAATCCCTTGTTATTGTTTATGACAACAAAGGAGAGGAAAAGTACAGATGGTATTCTGACGAAAGCTACGCTATAGATGCAAAGCTTTCAGATAATTCAAGAATTCTTGCTGTTGCTTCCGTGAAGATGGAAACGAACAAGCTTGTTACCATAGTTGAACAATATAAACTTAATGATGAAGCTACATTGTCAAGAGTGACAGTTGATAATACAATTCCATACAGTATTGCATTTGATGGTTCTAAACTAGTTCTTATTGGTGACAACAAAGCATATAGTATAAGCAGAACAGGTCATATAAAAGGTGAATATGATTATAAGGGACGAGTTCTGGAGTGCTTTGATAATGAAAATATTAACTCTATGGCGTTGGCACTCGGTGAAGATAACGGTGATACTGAACTTGTTATTTTAAATAAATCTTTAAAAGAAAGAGGCTTAACTAGATGTGATTTCCACATAACAATGTTGGATGAAAACAATGATAAGATTGCTGTTGCGGGTCAGGGTGCTGTCAAAGTTGTAACTGCTCGCGGCACAGTACTTTCAGAAGGTGAACTTAAGAAAGACGGTACTTACATTGTTTTAGCTGACAATTGGAGAAAGTTCGCAGTTTACAGTTCGGGATATATAAATATATTTAACATCAGGAGAGGAAGATAGCCTTGAAATTTAATATAATAATTGACATTATAATTGTTTCTGTTATTTGGATAACTGCAACACTTGGTTATAAAAAAGGATTGATAAAAACTTTGTATGGACTTGCTGCATTTATTTGTGCTGCAATAATTACTGCTCTTTTTTATGAGAATGTTTCTGATTATCTTATGTCTTTGAGCTTTGTTAATGAGCTTGTATCTAAAATGAATCAAAGTATAACAAAAACTATTATGTCAACTACAGATATGAGCTTGATTATGCCTGCATGGATGAGTGATATTATTGTAAACGCAGGAAATTCTGTATCTGATAAAATCATAGAAATAATTATTATGATTGTAACTGTAATTATAACATTTTTAATATCTAAATTAGTTCTTGGTCTTATGGTTGGGATATTAGACAGAATAATGAAATTGCCACTCTTAGATACAATTAATAAAACTGGTGGTATGCTTGCAGGAATAATCAGAGGTGTCCTTATTGTTTTAATTTGTTTTGCAATTGTATCTATGTTTGTAGCAACAGACAAATATCAGAATATTCACAATGAAATCAACAATACATATATAGCTAAATATTTTTATAACAATAATATTTTAATGCGAATAATTATGAAATGACGGAGAATGTAAATGGAAACTTTAATGTTAAAAACAATGATGGAACTTCAGGAACTTGCTAAAGAGCTTGGAATTAAAGATTATTCTAAATTTAAGAAAACTGAACTTGCTCAGCTTGTTTTTGAAAAAACGCCTAAGCCTGATAAAACTGAAGAAATAAATCAGGAGAATGAAGAAATTACACAGGCAGATGATAAATATGAAAAGGTTGAAGGTGTTCTTGAGGTTATGGCTGATGGTTATGGCTTTATAAGAGGAGAGAACTATCTGCCTACAAACAAAGATGTGTATGTTTCTGCAAATCAGATTAAAAGATTTAATTTAAAAACAGGTGATAAAATTACAGGTAATACAAGAGAAACAAAAGCACATGAGAAATTAAAACCGCTTATTTTTGTTTCTACAATAAACGGAGATATACCTGCTATGGCTATTAAAAGAAGACCTTTTGAATATCTTGTCCCTGTATATCCGGACCAAAGACTTAAACTTGAAACTGTTAAAGAGGAATATGCAACAAGAATAATAGACATTATAGCACCTCTTGGAAAAGGTCAAAGAGGACTTATAGTTGCACCACCCAAAGCAGGTAAAACAACACTTCTTAAAAATATAGCCAATGCAATTACTGAAAATTACCCTGATATAGAAATCATAGTACTTCTTATAGATGAAAGACCTGAAGAGGTATCAGATATGCAGAGGAGCATAAAGGGAGATGTAATTTATTCTACTTTTGACGAGTTGCCTGCACATCATATAAAAGTTGCTGAAATGGTTCTTGAAAGAGCACAAAGAATAGCAGAACAAAAGAAAGATGTTGTTGTGCTGCTTGACTCTTTAACAAGGCTGACAAGAGCATATAACCTTGTAATTCCTTCAACAGGCAGAACCTTGTCGGGTGGCATTGATCCAGGAGCATTTCATATGCCTAAAAAGTTCTTTGGTGCTGCCAGAAATATAGAAAATGGCGGAAGTGTAACCATTCTTGCCACAGCCTTAACAGAAACAGGCAGCAGGATGGACGATGTTATTTATGAAGAATTTAAAGGCACAGGAAATATGGAAATACATTTAGACCGAAAACTTCAGGAAAGACGTATTTTCCCTGCAATAGATATAATAAAGTCAGGAACAAGAAAAGAGGAGTTGCTTCTTAGTGAGAAAGAAGCTTTAACTATGCTCAAATTAAGAAGAGCTCTTGCTACAGACCAAAGCTATGAAATAACAGAAAAGTTTATTAATCTTATGATTTCAACTGAAAATAATGAGCAATTAATATCAAAAATCAAATAATAAAAACACCTCACTTTGAATATAATTAAAGGGAGGTGTTTTTATATGGTGAAGTCATCAGATTTCAGACAAAAAGAAGTAGTTAATATATGTGATGGTAAAAGACTTGGTTTTGTCTGTGATGTTGATATAGATATGCAAACGGGAAAGCTTAATTCAATTATAGTCCCTGCAACAGGAAAACTGTTTGGGATTTTTGGCAACAAAGATGATTATATCATTCCGTGGGATAAAATCAAAACCATAGGTGAAGATATAATTCTTGTTGACTATTCTTAAAGCTTTCTTTGATTTATACATATACACAATACATAAATATTCTTCGCACCATTTTGTTTTAAAATATCACAGCAAGTTTTAACAGTTGTACCGGTTGTATAAACATCATCTATCAGCGCTATATTTTCAGGCATTGTTTTTCTTTTATTAAAAATTATGGCACCTTCAAGGTTTGTAAGCCTGTCTTTACCATTTAATGTACTTTGTGGTACTGTGTGCTTGATTTTTTTCAATGCGTTGATTGTTGGTATTTTTGTTTTTGATGTAAGGTATTTACTTATAAGCTCTGTTTGGTTATATGAGCGTTGAGCAAGTCTTTCCTGACTTATTGGTGCCGGAATAAAAGCTTCGATATTGTTTAATTTGTTGTTTGATATAAGTTTTGCATAAATAAGTTCTCCGGCAGTTTTTGCTGCACTTGGTGTTGTATGGAATTTTAGATTGTGTACTATTGCTCTGCCAGGAGCAGTGTATTTTAATGGTGCAAAAAACTCTTTGAATGGTAATTTTTTTCCTGTCAGGCACGCAGGACAAACCAGATTGTCAGGTGCGATGTCAAGTGATTTACCGCATTTGAGACAGCTTTCGTT
>CAZMRY010000065.1:0-8695 GCA_964568815.1 uncultured Eubacteriales bacterium
GCTGTTGCAATGCTTTGCAGTTTGATTGCAATTCCTGTATCAGCTGAGACAGAAAGAGAAAGTCTTCTTGAAAGAGAAATACAGTATATTGATATTATATCAACTGCCCGTGCAGGCACAGCAACTCCTGCATTCAGAGACTCTTTCAAAAAAGATGCATCTCTTTATCACTTAACAGAACCAAGTGTGTTTACACAAAACAGAACAGACACACAGTACCACGAAATTCTTAATACAATGTGGCTCGGTTGGAGTTACAAGGGTGCACCTTTCACAGGCACAAACCAGACTCTTAATTTCTTTGACATCACAGTTGGCGGATATGCGGTTATCGGAACAGACACAAGTATGGGAACACGTGCAAAGACTATTGATACAGAGGGTGTTATTTCATACGAATCAGGCGAAGCTGAAGAATATGATGTTAACTATTATAAATTCGGCAATTATAAAATCGGTCCTGTATCTGTAGAAGATGATGACCCTGAAACAGATGTTTTCTATTCACCAAACACTGTTTTCCTCGGCGGTAATTCAGAAGGCGGATCTGTAAATTCACAGACATTTGAAGAACTTAATGTTAAAGGCAAATACTTAAACCTTCTTTTAAGCACTCACGAGTTTGAAGGTGATGCAAGCATTATCCCTGTTAAGGTTGACTATACAACAGGCGATGCTGAAACATTCTATGTATTTACAACAAAGTTCACTTCAGCAGACAGACTTTCAACACTTGTTAAGGTTCTTCCTAAAAAAGCAGAAGGTACATACACACAGGAAGAGCTTGTTAATAACGCAAGTAATTTTGTATATCTCACAGCAGAAAAAAGAGAAGAACTTGGCATTGAAATTCAGGATATAGACGAAATAACATTTGACGGTCTTGCAGAGAATGTAAGCTTTATCTTCCCTGAAAAGACTGCAATCAGATACTGCAACAGAAACAAAAACGGTGCAGATGCAAAAGATGTATATGTTGAAGACATAACACTTCCTCTTGATACTGAAAGAGAGGTTTCAAAGGTTACAATCACAAACTGGGTTTCCGCAAACGAAATTGATGCACTTGTAGCTCCTTACAACGGAAACACAGGCAACACAGACTACAGAAAAGTTACAATCGACGGATACGAAGGCGACAATGAGTTTTATGTATACTTCGGCAGAACCTGTCAGAAACGTTCTGTTCTTCTCGGTATGAGTGTTTTAAGTGAAACATTTGCAGAAAGAATTGCAAAAGTAAATGAAAAAATTGCAAATCTTGATACAGCATCAGCAACAAGTGAAGAATGTGAAGCTTTAAGACTTGAAATTGCAGAGCTTAAAGCATCAAATACAGAGATAACTGATGCAGATTTTGACACAACAAAGCTTGACGAAGCAGAAGAAAGAATTGCAGAAGAAGAATCTAACGCTGAAAAAGAAAATGCATTAAATGACAATCATCCTGAATATGTTGAGCTTTATCTCTTCCAGGATGTTTTTGCAACTTATGCTGAAAGAAAGAGTGAAGTTTGGTACGAATGGACAGCAGGTGAAGGCAAAATCACAACAATCTGGCCTTTCAAGGGTATTGGAAGAAGCATAAGCCCGGCATATCCATTATCAAGAAGCTCTAATAGCGACGACTATGCAATGATGATAGACCTTACAGGCAGAGGAACTTCATATCCAGATGCAATAGATTTAAAAACAAACTCAAGAGTTTCATATGACGAAAAACTTGGAAGATATATTGTAAAAGCAGACAATGTAACATACAAATTAGGTAAAATCGAAGAAGGTAAATTTAACGGAAACTACGCAACATTCGGTGTTAAATATGATATATCCAGCACTGAAATTGCAGATGGACTTGGTATCAAAGAGCAGGCGTTGAACACAGCTGTATATCCAAATCTTGGAACAAGCAGTGAGGTAACAAAAGCGATTTATCCTATAAACAAATCAGGAGTTAAGGAATTAAACCTCCTTCTTACATCTTTCAAGGCAGAATCAAATTCAAAGGACTGGGCAAAACGCGTTCCTGCAACTATTGAATATGAAGACGGCGAAAAGGTACAAATCGGATTGTTGGTAGGTACAGTTGGAGCAAGTCATCAGGATACAATCTTTGCTGCACCAACAACAGCACAGACTTTTGCAGATATAGATGCAGATAAAGTTATTGCAAACACAGTTCTTGGAAAAGATGTTACAAACGAAAATGTAACAATTCCTTCTCTTGATGATGAAGTATATATCCCTGAAGAGAGCTTTATCCTTGCAACTAATATGAGACACTATCAAGGCGGAGAATTTGCAGGCTATGTAAACAGCTTCTCAATTCCTGTAAAATCAGAAAAAACAATTAAAAGCGTTACATTTGAAAAGAATTCTGCAGATGTAACACAGTACTTCTCAACATCTTTTGCAAACAAAGAATTAGGTACTGATAAAGTTGCATTTGTGCCTGTTACAGTTGAGGGTGCATCAACAGACTATAATTATTACATCAAAGTAGAAAGATCCTGCGGCAGCTCAGGTATCTTCGCTATGACACTTACATATCCTTCACTTCAGGATAAAATTGCTGACCTTGAAAACAGAATGATAAATGTGGCAACACAGGAAGATGTAGAGGAGATCGACGCAGAAAAAACTGCTTTAATCGAAGAAACAATTGTTGAAGAATCAGACTTTGATGCAACTGTTCTTGCAAACTATGCAATTAAAAAGCAGGAGCTTGCACTTCAGGCTGAAGAAGAGGTAAGACAGGAAAAACTCAAAGAGAAAAACTTTACATATCTCGATTTTGAAAAAGACAGAGACGTTTTTGCATCATATAAAGATATTTCAGACCTTGCAAGATTTAACAAATCTTCATCAGGTACAACAGACACTTCAAATTTCAACACTGTAACATATGACCATAATGGTGTAACTATTTTTGACTGGATTCCGCATCAAAGAGCAGACGGAACAAAAATTACAGGTAAAGAAGTGTACTACTATAAAGGTTTTGCAAACGAAGAATCTTCAACACTTCCTGAAAGTGAAAGAGGCTCAGCTAAACCTGCAGGCTATACATATATTGCAGACGACCTTATTGAAGAAGATGGCACAGCACTCCCGGGACAGAGAGTAAATGCAGTATCTTCAAGCGCGACACACAGCTCAAAGGATTACTATGACGGTACATTATACAGAATTGATGCAAACAGAACTGTTAAAAACCCAACCTTCGTACAGAAAATGGATGAAGATGGTTATGTTATCATCAAAAATGGTGATGTACAGACAAAAATCGGTCCTGTAAGCAAAACAGAGGTTAAGCCAAACGCAATGCGTCTTAACACAACTCATAAAATCGATAATGTTAACGTGAAAGGTGCAAGCCTTGATGTTGTAATCACATCAACAGCTATAAACACAGCAGGCGGTTACACAACAAAGGCAACTGCAACAGATGCAACAAAGAACTACCTTGCAACCCAGGCAACTCCTACAGCCGCACTTCAGGTTGTTAAGGTAAATTATGCAGACGGAACAACAGAATCAAAGAAAGTTCTTGTTACTCACAACCTTGCATCAAGTGCATCAGACACTGCATACAGAAGCATTGTTTTTGCACCTAAAAAGGATGCTCAGGGTAATGATATTGTGTATGATAACGACTCATTCTATATCAATTCAGAAAACTATGACTTCCAGCTTATTTCAAGCAAAAACCTTTCAACAATTGGTTTAACATCAGTTGATGAGATTAACACAGAAACAGTTAAGTTTGAAAGTAATGATATTATTTACTCAACAGTGGGTACAATCGCTCAGGGCGTAAACAACAGACAGGATGCATGTAATGCTTCATACGGAAACTACACATCATATGCTTCAATACCTCTTAAATATAAAGAAGTTGAAAGCATTCAAATGGTTTCAAGTATGACTGCTGCAACAGAAGATACAACGGCTATTGTTGTTGAAAACGAGCCAACAAGCACAGCAAACCCATCAATCGCACTTCTTCCATTGACAATTGAAGGTGCATCTGATGATTATTACTACTTTGCATATGTTGGCAGAGTTGCAAGCGACAGTTATCTTATGGGTGCAACAATTACTGAAAGCTCAGCAAGAGAAAAGCTTGATGCTGCAGATGCTGCTATGAGAGCTATAACAGTAAATTCTTCACTTGAAGATGCAAAGAAAGCTTTAGAGCTTTATAACATTGCAAAAGCTGCTCCTCTTGTTGACGAAGCAAAAGACATAGATCCAGACCTTGTAGTTTCATTTATGCAGACATACGAAATAATCAAATTAAACACACCTCTCAAGGGTAAAATGAACATCACATACTATGCAGGTGAAGCTCCAAAGGCTGATATAACAATTAAAAACGGAAGTGAGGCTGCAGGTAAGCCATATAAGGTTGTACTTACATTCTATGATGAAAAGGGTATAATGCTCGGAAAACACATAGTAGATAAGACAAGCACAGGTGCGGTTGAGGAAACATTCTCAGTAACACCTGAACAGTATCCTGAAAATGCTGTTAAAGTAAAAGGCTTTATCTGGAAGGATTTAGCAACAATTGAACCTCTTGCCGATGTGGCAGACTCACAGGCTCAGACATCACTTAAAATCCTTTCAATCGGTAACAGCTACAGCCAGGATGCACACACATACCTTGCTGAAATTGCACAGAATGCAGGCTTTGAAGATGTTGTTATAGGTAATGCTTATATCGGTGGCTGCTCTCTTACAACCCATTATCAGAACATTCAGGGCAACAATGCAAATTATTCATATCAGACAAAAATTGTAAATGAAGACGGTAGCATCTCAAAAACAAGCATTGGAGAACAGACACTTCTTCAGTGCATAAAGGCTGAAGACTGGGATATTATCACAATTCAGCAGCAGAGCTACAGCTCATCAGACCCAACAACATTTACAAACCTTCAGGCCATAATTGACTATGTAAATGAAAACAAAACAAATAGCCTTGCAAAAGTTGTATGGCATATGACATGGGGATATGAAGCATCCTATGCTGAAAAACATACTCAGTTTAAAACAAATTTTGACGGTGATACAGTTAAAATGTATAACGCTATTGTGTCAACAACAAACGAGATGATTGATACAAACGAAGATATCGCATATGTAATTCCTGCAGGTACAGCAGTACAGAATGTAAGAACAACAAAGGCTTTCGCCTCAGTAAGTTCAGACGGAACACATATGAACGAAGTGGGTGATTATGTAGTTGGTTTAACATGGTTTGCAAAGATTACAGGCAAATCAATCGACGATATTACATTCACACCAAATGAAAACCCTGAAATTGCAGAAAAGATTGATACAATCAAGGCTTGTGTTAAAAACGCAATTAATAACCCTTATCAGGTGACAGAATAATATAATTGGTTACTCTGCACTTTTGTGCATTGTAATGTATATCTTTCTCTGGTTCGGCTTTAAGTCAAAGGTGAATGCCTTTGACTTGCGTCGTTCCTACCGCTCGGGCGTACTCTTTATGGGTACGCCTTTTTTTACAATTCACAATTCACAATTCACAATTCACAATGCACAATTCACAATGCAAAATTATTTATGATAGGCAAAAAAATTCAGCCGAGTGTCTGAACACTCGGCTGAAAGGCTATTTATATATCTTAAATGTAACAAAGGTTCGTCCCTTTCGGCTTGTTCCGCCAATTTCTTCAATTATTGCCCTGCCTGATTTTGTTACCTTTACCTTGTCCCCTGAATTTAAGGGGCGGTCAGGCTTTAAAAAGGGCATATCGTTTACGAAAACCCTGCCTTTTTCTATTAATTCTGTGGCTTTGCTCCTTGAGATTGAAAACAGTGCCGATATAATACAGTCCCCTCGCATTGATGCAAGAGTTACTGTTTTAAGCTGTGTTTCCTGTACGGGCAGGACAACCTCATCTGTTGAAATTATACTGCAGGAGAGGGATTGTCTGCCTGCGTTTGTATAGTTTGTTAAAAAGAAGTCGGAAAGCTTTGGCAGTATGAAAATCTGTGCAAAGTCCTCGCATATTAAAATATCGCCTGTGTTTTCTCTTTTAATGCCAAGCCCCAGTGCCGAGCCTAAAAAGTCTTTATGGGCAAGCTTAACACCTTTTGCAAAGTCTGCCTTTACAACTGCTATTTCATCAGTCGGGACTTCCTCTAAGTAGTCAGGCAGAAAAAACAAAACCTTTCTTTCTGCGTCCTCATATCCGCCCCATAGAACAAAGGGACAGAAAAATTCGCTTTTATGCTCAAAAACAAGACCTTGCTGATGAGTATCCAGAAAGCCTGTTGAGGTTAAAATATTCTTGCTGTGGCATAGCTTGTCTTTATCAAGCATGTGCCTTAAAAATAAAACTTCTTCTTTTTCCATAGATACATTTTAACACAAATTTGGAAACTTTCAAACAATTTTATGTTTTTTTATAAAAAAGGTTTGAAAAATTGCTGTATATGGTGTATAATATAAGTTGACTAATTACGGAAAGGAGTTAATTAATGAGCAAAATCAAAATTGCAATAGACAGTCCGGGAGATTTATCCCTTGAGGTTGCAGAAAAAAACGGAATTTCGGTACTGCCGATTAAGTTCTCCCTTGAAAACGAGGAAGAGCTTTTGAGAGATAAAATAGATATAACAGAAGATGACTTTTATAAAACAATAAGAGAAACCGGGGTTATTCCAAAAACAGTTCAGATTACACCTTTTGAATTTGAAGAATTCTATAAAGAGGTTGCAAAAGACTACGACGAACTTATTATGATTACAATTTCCGCAAACGGCAGCGGTACACACAGAAATGCGTGTATGGCGGCAGAGGCGGTTGAAAATCTTAAGGTTTATGTTGTAGACTCAAATCTTTATTCTTACTGCTACGGACTTCTTGCCTTAAAAGCTGCAGAGCTTTTAAAGATGGGAAAGAGTGCAGAAGAAATCGTTGCAGAAATTGAAAAACAAAGAGATAACACAACTGCATTTTTCGCTGTTGAAACTTTAGATTACCTTAAAAAAGGCGGAAGAATTTCAACTATGTCTGCAATTATAGGCGGTGTTCTTGATATAAGACCTATCCTTCAGGTTACAAAGGACGGTAAGGTTGCGGCAATTGAAAAAGTAAAGGGCGAGAAAAAGATGTTCGTTAAGATGAAAGAACTCATCTTAAATGAAATAGAAGGCAGTGAATACGAGCTTTATCCTCTTTATTCAGATACAAAAGACAAAATGGAAAAAATACAGGGTATGCTTGAAGAAAGCGGTGCGAAAATAAACGGCATCGGCAGAGTCGGCGCTGTTATCGGCTGTCACGCAGGCCCGGGAGTATTTGGTGTTGTAATAGTAAAAAAATAAATTATATACAAGGAGTTGTTTGTAATGAACAAAAAATCAGTTAAAGATGTAGAATTTAAAGGTAAAAGAGTTTTAGTAAGATGCGACTTTAATGTTCCATTAGACGAAAACAGAAACATTACCGACGAAACAAGAATTGACGGTGCACTCCCAACAATCAAGTATTTACTTGATGCAGGTGCAAAGGTTATCCTCTGCTCACATTTAGGTAAGCCAAAGGGCGAACCAAAGCCAGAGCTTTCACTTGCTCCTGTTGCTGAAAAGCTTTCAGAAAAGCTTGGTCTTGAAGTTGTTTTTGCTAAAGACGATAATGTTGTTGGCGAAAATGCTAAAAAGGCAGTTGCAGAAATGGTCGATGGCGACGTTGTTCTTCTTGAAAACACAAGATACAGAGCAGAAGAAACAAAGAATGTTGACACATTCAGCGAAGAGCTTGCATCACTTGCAGACATTTTCGTAAACGACGCTTTCGGTACAGCTCACAGAGCACACTGCTCAAATGTCGGTGTTACAAAATATCTTGACGAAGCTGTTTGCGGTTTCCTTATTGAAAAAGAAATTCAGTTCCTCGGAAACGCTGTTAACAACCCTGTAAGACCTTTAGTTGCTATCCTTGGCGGATCTAAAGTTTCTTCAAAAATTTCAGTTATCAACAACCTTCTTGAAAAGGTTGATACACTTATCATCGGCGGCGGTATGGCTTATACATTTATGAAAGCTCTCGGCGAAGAAGTTGGCGACTCACTTCTTGAGGCTGACTACCTTGACTATGCAAAAGAAATGATGGCAAAGGCTGAAGAAAAAGGAGTTAAGCTCCTTATCCCTGTTGACACAGTTGTTGCAAAAGAATTTGCAAATGATGCAGAGCACAAAACTGTTGCAAGAGGCGGTATTGAAGCAGGCTGGCAGGGTCTTGACATCGGCGAAAAGACAATCGAGCTTTACAAGGATGCTATCAAAGACGCAAAAACAGTTGTATGGAACGGACCTATGGGCGTATTTGAAATGCCAAACTTTGCAAAGGGTACAAACGCAATCGCACAGGCACTTGCTGAAATCGATGCAACAACAGTTATCGGCGGCGGCGACAGTGTTGCAGCTGTAAACAAAGCAGGTCTTGGTGACAAAATGAGCCATATTTCAACAGGCGGCGGTGCATCACTGGAATATCTCGAAGGTAAGAACCTCCCAGGTATCGTAGCATTATCTGACAAATAAAAACCGGCGTATTTTGCACTGATTGCTCCGCTTATGTACACAAAGTACACGACGCTACGCATCAGCACAAACTACTTGCTTTTTAATTGTCAGGCGACAGATAAAAAGA
>CAZMRY010000066.1:0-8355 GCA_964568815.1 uncultured Eubacteriales bacterium
CAGTCACTCCGTGACAGCTCCCTCTCGAGGGAGCCCAAGGAAAAACTGCCTCCCATTCAGGGGAGGTGCCGAGCATAGCGAGGCGGAGGGGGTTAACCGGTTTTTGCGGAGCAACATATATTTAGTCATAGGCGAAGCCTATCCGAAACTTTTCACTATTAACTTTTCACTACTCAAATTTTTCGTAAGGAGCAATTATGGATAAACGAGTATTAGCCATTGATTTCGGCGCATCGAGCGGCAGAGCCATTCTCGGTAAATTTGACGGCGAAAAAATCACCCTCGAAGAAGTGCATCGCTTTTCAAATGACCCCGTAAAGGTCGGCAAGACCATGTACTGGGACGTTCTGCGCCTTTTCTATAACATAAAGCAGGGTATCATCAATGCCAAGAATGCAGGCGGCTTTGACAGTATCGGTATTGATACATGGGGCGTTGACTTCGGTCTTATCGACGAATTCGGCTGCCTTCTTGAAAATCCCGTTCATTACCGTGACGAGCGCACCGTC
Source organism: uncultured Eubacteriales bacterium (assembly GCA_964568815.1). GTDB lineage: Bacteria > Bacillota > Clostridia > RGIG6154 > RGIG6154 > RGIG8700. The sequence continues at coordinate 510 of CAZMRY010000066.1, forward strand.
GGTCTTATCGAGGAATGCGCCGAAACAATCCCCAACAAGGATTTCTATTTCAAAACGGGTATTCAGTTCATGGAGCTCAACACAATTTATCAGCTCTATGCGCTCAAAAAATACCGTCCTCATATTCTTGAAAGAGCGGACAGACTTCTTTTTATGCCCGACCTTTTCGGGTATATGCTCACAGGTAAAATGACAACCGAATATTCAATCGCAACAACCTCACAGATGATTGACCTTGAAACAAAGTCATGGGCTGCCGACTATATCGAAAAGCTCGGCATTCCCTCAAGGCTTCTCGGCGAAATTGTTCCCTCGGGAACGGTTCTCGGCAAGGTGACAGACGATATCTGCGAGGAATGCGGAATCAAGGATGTTGACGTTATCAGCGTTTGCGGCCACGATACGCAGAGTGCAATCACCGCCGTGCCTGCCGAAAGCGAGGATTTTGCCTTCCTTTCAAGCGGCACATGGTCGCTCTTCGGAACGGAGCTTAAAGAGCCTATCGTCAACGAAACCTCACTTGCAATGAATGTTACCAACGAGGGCGGCTGCGATTCATCAGTCGGCTTCCTCAAGAACATAATCGGTCTTTGGCTTATTCAGGAGAGCCGCAGACATTGGAACAGACACGGCAGCGATTATTCCTATGCCGACCTTGAAAAGCTCGCTCTTGCGGCTGAGCCCTTCAAGTGCTTTATCGACCCCGATGCACCCGAGTTTGTTCCTCACGGAAATATTCCCGAAAGAGTTCGTGAATACTGCCGCAAAACAAATCAGCCCGTGCCCGAGAGCGTGGGCGAGGTTATGCGCTGCATTTATGAAAGCCTTGCAATGAAATACCGCCTCACCATTGATAATCTTGAGAATTGCACAGGTAAAACTTACCCAGTTATTCACGTTATCGGCGGCGGCACTAAAGATACACTCCTTTGTCAGATGACCGCTTCTTCATGCGGCAGACCGGTTGTTGCAGGCCCTATTGAAGCAACCGTTCTCGGCAACATCGCCGTTCAGCTCATGGCATGCGGTGCAATTGCAAACGTTGCCGAAGCTCGAAAAATCGTTAAGGCAAGCGAAAAAACAGTTGAATATTCTCCCGTAAACGCCGACGCATGGGCAGAGGCATATAAAAAGTTCAAAGCTATTATTAGATAATAGCTGATTGATTAACTTGCCTCCCCATCAGGGGAGGTGTCACAGAGTGACGGAAGGGTTTAAGCCTCCCTTTCAAGGGAGGGGGACCGCTTGCGGTGGAGGGATTAAGACAAAGAAAGCGAGGGTTATAGTTGTTACCGTATAAACATTCAAATATCGCCCTTGCAAGAAATCTCCGTAAAAACATGACTCCTTGGGAAAGAAAGCTTTGGTATGAGTTTTTACGGACATATCCCGTGAAATTCCAAAGACAAAAACCTATCGGCAACTATACTGTTGATTTTTATTGCTTTAAAGCAAAACTCATTATTGAACTTGACGGCTCACAGCATTATAATGAAAGCGGCATAGTGAATGATAAAATCCGCACGGAAAAGCTTGAGGATTTTGACTTAACCGTTGTCCGTATTCCGAACAACGAGATTGACGAAAATTTTTACGGTGTGTGCGAATATATAGATTCTTTTGTAAAAAGTCGTGTGAATTTGGATTAAGGCAAAGCAAAAATAAAACTCCCTCAGTCGCCATGCGACAGCTCCCTCAGGAGGGAGCCCAAACAGAAAGTTTCTGTTGTGCAGAAGGATGACATGTTAATCGGCCTCCCATTCAGGGGAGGTGCCGAGCATAGCGAGGCGGAGGGGTTAAAATTTCTGCGGAATGACTTAATTTAACTCCCTCAGTCCTACGGACAGCCGTTGACGGCGGACGTTCCCTTTATCCCTTCGGGACATTTCCCCGCACCGCAGGGAATCACCCTCAGGAGGGAGCCAAAGGAGCAATCAACATTATTGCAGAAAGCTGAACAAACGCAAAAGCTATCTGATTATTTGCCTCCCCTTCAGGGGAGGTGTCACAGAGTGACGGTGGGGTTTAAGCCTCCCTTTCAAGGGAGGGGGACCGCTTGCGGTGGAGGGATTTAAAATCAGGTTTTACGGAGCAAAAAAATAAAGAAAGCGAGAAGATACAATGAAAAAAATCATTGCGGCGGCGCTTTCGGTGCTTGTCGGCGCATTCGGCTACACGATTGTAGACAGCGCTATCGAAGACCGTGTCGCAACCCTCGAAAGCGAAGTTGTTGAACTGCGTGAAATAATATCGGATTATCATAATAATATTCCGGAAATGATTCTTACTTCTATTTCAAGGGTAACAACAACCCAAATCCCTACGACAACTCAGTCTCCCACAACAACCCAAATCCCCACAACCATTCAAACCAATTATTAAAAAATAATACACATCAACTATAGAAAGGAAGATGCTATTATGGCAAAAAGCAGACTTATCGGCGATTATCCCGTAATCGGTATTCGCCCCATCATCGACGGCAGAAGAGGCCCCCTCAACGTAAGAGGCTCACTTGAAGAGCAGACCATGAACATGGCTAAGACCGCAAAGGCTCTCTTTGAGGAAAATCTTCGCTATTCCAACGGCGAGCCCGTAAAGGTTGTTATCGCTGACACAACAATCGGCCGTGTTGCAGAGGCAGCAGCATGTGCAGCAAAGTTCAAGAAGGAGGGCGTTGACATCACTCTTTCCGTTACTCCCTGCTGGTGCTACGGCTCCGAAACAATGGACATGGATCCCACAACAATCAAGGGCGTTTGGGGCTTCAATGCTACCGAAAGACCCGGCGCAGTTTATCTTGCAGCAGTTCTTGCAGCTCATGCACAGAAGGGTCTTCCTGCATTCGGTATCTACGGCAAGGATGTTCAGGACGCTGATGACACATCAGTTCCCGATGACGTTAAGGAAAAGCTCCTTCGTTTTGCCCGTTCAGCTGTTGCGGTTGCAACAATGAGAGGTAAGAGCTATCTCCAGATCGGTTCAACCTGCATGGGTATCGCAGGCTCGGTTATCGACCCCGATTTTATCGAAGAATATCTCGGCATGAGAGTTGAATCCGTTGACGAGGTTGAAATCATCCGTCGAATGTCCGAGGGCATCTATGACGAGGCTGAATATCAGAAGGCTCTCGCATGGACAAAGGCAAAGTGCAAAGAGGGCTTCGACAAGAACCCCGAATTTGTAAGAAAGAGCGACGAACAGAAAGAAAAGGATTGGGAATTTGTTGTTAAGATGATGTGCATCATCAAAGACCTTATGTCAGGCAATGATAATCTTCCAGCAGGCTGCGAAGAAGAAATGGTTGGTCACAATGCAATTGCTGCAGGTTTCCAGGGTCAGAGACAGTGGACAGACTTTTATCCAAACTGCGACTTCCCTGAAGCAATGCTTAACTCATCATTCGACTGGAACGGTGCAAGAGAACCTTATATTCTTGCAACAGAAAATGATGTATTAAACGGTCTTGGTATGCTCTTTATGAAGCTTCTTACAAACAGAGCACAGATTTTTGCTGATGTTCGTACTTACTGGAGCGGTGATGCTGTTAAGAGAGTAACAGGCTACGATATTGAAGGCAAAGCTAAAGAGGCCGACGGTTTCATCCACCTTATCAACTCAGGTGCTGCCTGCGTTGATGCCTGCGGTGAAGCTAAAGACGAAAACGGCAACGGCGTAATGAAAGAATGGTACAATGTAACTGAAGAAGATATAAAGGCTATGGCTGCCGCAACAACATGGAATGCAGCTGATAACGGTTACTTCAGAGGTGGCGGATATTCTTCAAGATTCTTAACAAGAGCGGAAATGCCTGCAACAATGATAAGACTTAACCTTGTTAAAGGTCTTGGTCCTGTTCTCCAGATTGCTGAAGGATGGACAGTTAATATTCCTGACGAAGTTTCAGATAAACTCTGGGCAAGAACAGACTACACATGGCCTTGCACATGGTTCGCTCCAAGATGTACAGGAAAGGGTGCGTTCAAATCAGCTTATGATGTTATGAACAACTGGGGTGCTAACCATGGTGCTATTTCATACGGTCATATCGGTGCAGACCTTATTACAATGGCATCAATGCTCAGAATTCCTGTTTGTATGCACAATGTTGATGAAGATAAAATCTTCAGACCTTCATACTTTAACGCTTTTGGCGAAGATAAAGAAGGACAGGATTACAGAGCTTGCGAGGCACTTGGACCTATGTATGGCAAATACGGTAAGTAAAACATAAAAAATCAGCCGTGCGGTAAACGCCGCACGGCTTTTATACAAAGGTAAACTTTAACATATTACACAAATAAAGGGTGAAATTTTGAGTAATTTAAACGATAAACAGCTTCAGGCGGTTAACACTATAGATGGTCCTGTTCTTATTCTTGCAGGAGCAGGTTCAGGAAAAACAACCGTTCTCATAGAGCGAATAGCAAATATGATTTCCAAAGGTATAAATCCCTGGAATATACTTACAATAACATTTACAAATAAAGCGGCGAATGAAATCAAAAACCGTATAAATAATAAAATCGGTCAGGGCGGAGAGGAAATATGGGCAGGAACCTTTCATTCCACCTGTGTAAGAATATTAAGAAGGGATGCCGAAAGACTTGGTTATAAAAGCGGATTTGCAATCTATGATACTGCCGACCAGACAACATTAATTAAAGACTGCATAAAAGAACTGGGCATAAATGATAAAGATTTTCCGCCAAAATCAATAATAAATGCTATATCGGATGCAAAGGATAAGCTTATTACTCCAAAGCAGTTTAAAGACGAATATGCTGGGGACTTCAGAATGTCCAAAATTGCAAGCGTATACGAGCTTTATCAGAATAAGCTTAAAAAGTTCAATGCATTTGATTTTGATGACCTTATTTTTAAAACAGTGGAGCTTTTCGAAGAAAATACGGATGTTCTTGAATATTATCAGAACAGATTTAAATATATAATGGTAGATGAGTATCAGGATACCTCTCACAGCCAGTTCAGACTTATACACAACTTAGCAAAAAAATACTGCAACATCTGTGTTGTAGGTGATGATGACCAGTCTATCTATCGTTTCAGAGGTGCAGATATTTCAAACATACTTGATTTTGAAAAGCAGTTCAAAAATACTGCAATAATAAAGCTTGAACAGAATTACCGTTCAACTCAGCAGATACTTGATGCGGCAAACACCGTAATCAAAAACAATAAAGGCAGAAAAAGCAAAGCCCTCTGGACAGATATTAAAGATGGTGACAAAATAGTTTCTTATTCAGCTATGAGCGAAAGAGATGAGGCGTATTTTGTTGCAAACAAAATAAAAGCTTTGGCATCTCAGGGCTACAGCTATAAGGATTTTGCAATCCTTTTCAGAATGAATGCTCAGTCCCGTGTACTTGAAGAAGTATTCATGAACAATGCAATTCCATACAGACTTCTTTCAGGCATAAAATTCTATGAACGAAAAGAAATAAAAGATGTAATTGCATATTTAAGACTTGTTTTAAATACTGCAGACGATGTAAGTCTTGTCAGAATTATAAACGAGCCAAAAAGGTCAATAGGAAAAACAACTATTGACAAGGTTAATGCCTTAGCCCAGGCAAATTCAATGACAATGTTTGAAGTTTTAAGCAGTGTTATAGAGTTTGAAGAACTGAGAAGAAGTGCAGAAAAGATAATTGAGTTCACAGGTCTTATAAACAAAATAAGAAATGACATTGATAACCTTTCTGTTACAGAAATTATCAGCAGAGTTATAACAGACAGTGGATATTTAAAGGCATTGGAGCTTGAAAATACCATTGAATCAAAAACAAGAATAGAAAATATCCAGGAGCTTTTATCAGTTGCAATTGAGTTTGAAAAAGAAATAGAAAACGGCTCCCTTGCGGAATTTCTGGAAGGTGTTGCCCTTGTTTCTGATATAGACTCATATGATGAAGAGCAGGATGCAGTTGTTATGATGACTCTTCACGGTGCAAAAGGACTTGAATTCCCTGTTGTATTTTTAACAGGTATGGAGGAAAGTGTATTTCCATCACAAAGAGCAATGTTTGACTATGAAGAAATTGAAGAAGAAAGAAGACTTTGTTATGTTGGTATAACAAGAGCAAAAAGAAAGCTATATATGACAAACGCAATGTCAAGAACAATTTTCGGTCAGACGATGCATAATAACACTTCAAGATTTTTAAGTGAAATACCTGATGAACTTATAGAAAAAGAGGGTACTGAAAGAAGAAGTGTAAATGTTGGCAGTATGTCAAATTCATTTACAACATCACAGTCTTCAATTTTCAGCAAGCCTGCTAAAGCATCCTCAGATTGTCCTGATTTGAAAGTAGGGGACAGAGTAAAGCATTTCAAATTCGGAGAAGGTCTTATTATCTCAGCACAGCCAATGGGTAACGATATAAAGCTTTCAGTTGCTTTTGATGATGCAGGAGTGGGAACAAAGAATATGATGGCAGTATTTGCCAAATTAAAAAAACTGTGAGGTAGTAATATGAATATCAAAAATAAAAGAATTTCAGATGAAAGCATAAGAATGCTTTATAAAGCGATTGTTGCAATTAAAAATGAAGAAGAATGTGAGTCAATTCTTGAAGACCTTTGCACAGTTACCGAAATTCAGGCAATGGCACAAAGACTTGAGGTTGCAAAAATGCTTAGAGAAAACAAGCCATACACTGAAATTGTTGATGCCACAAGAGCAAGCTCAACGACAGTAAGTAGGGTAAGCAGATGCTTAAACTACGGTAATGGCGGTTACAGTATGGTTCTTGGGAGAATAGAGGATTGATAAGATGTACGAAAGCTTTGCCTATTTATATGACAGACTTACAGACGATATAGATTATAATAGTTTTCTTGAATTTACAAAGAAAAAGTTTGAAAAATATGGCTTAAATGCTGAGCTTGTTCTGGAACTTGCATGCGGTACAGGAAGCCTTACACAGCTTTTATGCAAACAGGGCTACGATGTTATAGGACTTGATTTTTCTTCTGATATGCTTGAAGTCGCGAGAGAAAAGTGCCCTGAAACTCTCTTTATTAATCAGGATATGACAGAGTTTGAACTTTACGGAACAGTAGATGCAATAGTCTGTTATTTAGACAGTATAAACTACATAACAGACAAAAGAAAGCTCCTTAAAATGTTCAAGCTTGTGAACAACTACTTAAACCATGGCGGATTGTTTATTTTCGATATAAACAGTGAATATAAGCTTAAAAACATAATAGGTAACAACTGCTTTGTAAGAAATGATGAAGAAATATTCTATTCCTGGGAAAATGAGCTTTTAAAAGACAGAGTGAATTTCTATTTAACTTTCTTTACGGAAAATGAGGATGGCTCATTTGAAAGATTTGACGAAATGCACACAGAAAGAATATACAAAGAAGAGGAATTAAAAGAACTTCTTAAAAAAGCAGAACTTAAATTACTTGAGACGGTTTATGACTTTAAAAACACAAAAAAGTCGAAAAAAAGCGAGCGAATTTTCTTTGTGGCATATAAAGAATAACTTGACATAAAAGGTCAAATATGTTAACATTAATTTAGTGTACAAACACGAGATAAAGATTGAGCTTTAATTAGCTCAGCGAAAGGATGGCAGAAAAATGGCAAACGGTAAGGTAAAATGGTTCAATGCTGAAAAAGGCTATGGATTCATTGAAAGTGAAGACGGTACAGATGTATTTGTTCACTTCTCAGCAATCGAAATGGATGGTTACAAAACATTAGAAGAAGGTTGCGAAGTAACTTTTGAAGTTAGCGAAGGAGCTAAAGGCCCACAGGCTTCACATGTTCAGAAAGCGTAAATCAGGCTTTGAGGCTTTAAATATA
>CAZMRY010000067.1:0-8098 GCA_964568815.1 uncultured Eubacteriales bacterium
GTCATTATACTTATGGTTTGGCTTTATATGACATCGCTGATTTTAATTCTCGGTGCAGAGCTGAATGCGGCATTGAAAACTGTCGGTCAGAAAAACGTGAGGTGACATAACTTGTGACAGATAAAAAAGGAATAAATAAAAACTTAATCAAAAAAATGTCATAATCGCATTTTGGCTGCTATTTATCATTGTTTGCTTTTTAAACTATGATAAAATACTCAGTAAATACCGAGTAACCTTTGACAAAGAACTTGGAATCGTTGGAAATGCATGTGCATTTTAAGGCAAATGAAAAGAGTGAACAGCCTAAACTGTTCACCCAACTTCCGCACCGTTCAGACTGTTTCACTAAACATCCCTTAGAGAAACACACGAAGGTGCTAGTTTTTTGTTGTAAAAAACAGGATAATCATTGATGGAATGAATGCTGACCAGAAAATATACCCTGTATTATTTTTTATTGGCTGTGAACAATCATTAAAAACATTTATAAGTGGTGGAAATAAACTAAATAATATATATGTAATTGTAAAAGATAGTAATGCAATTTTAAGTTTTGAGAATATATAACTTTTTATTGATATTTTATATTCTGATACTATATCTGCAGTTTGAAGAGTTATACATAATCCAGATAGTGATATTATTGCAGAAATTAATGCGATTTTTATTGCTGATGGAACACTTGAAATTGAAATCATAATTGTTCCTGTGGATATTTCAATGATACCACATATAATAGCTGTCCATATATCGTTTCTAAATGGAGAAAATGCAGTTATTAGTTCGCAGATTACTGAAAAGAAAACTATGTATATTGTTATATTTATTAAAGACTGTGATGACTCTCTGACTGATAATGTAAATGCGTTATCTGTTTTGTCAGAGGTGGCATACTCTTTAGTTACTGTTACAGGAACTTTTGAACGGTTTATTATTGCATATATAATTGCAGAAATTATATGAACACCATATAAAACATATCCGATTTTTTGCCCTGAAAGTACAGATACTCCTACTGTTCCAATAATAAATAAAGGACTGCAATTGTTTGTATAGGGAAGTATTGCCTGTGCCTGCTTTGCATTTATTCTTTTTTTTTAATTTGGTCCGTCAATAATGAGGCTCCAACAGGATAACCTGCAAGTGAACCTAAAAGTATTGCATACATTCCGGCTGATGGAACATTGAAGAATTGTGCAAGCTTGTCTATAAATTTATTACTATTACTGATATTAATTATGTATTTTGATAATATCATAAATGGTAAAATAGAGGGCAAAACGCTGTAAGCGGCAGTTTTAAAGCCGTTTTGTGCACCTCTGATGCATACCCCTGGAAAAGCTGTGAAAGCAAAAAGTAAAAGTAAAACAAGCGCTGTTTTAATTAAATTTTTTAGTGTAAGTATCCTTATCTTCATATTTTTCTCCTTTTTTGTTTTTAATATATTTTATTGAATACTTTTATAAATATTACAATATTCTTTAATATCAAACTAAGAAGGGAAGAAACTAAATGTCTCTTAGAGAAAAATTATCCGAAAATATGCAGTTACCCAAAGAAATAATTTTGAATTTCCCAAAGCTGACAGTAACAGGCAGAAAAGAAATGAATGTTGAAAACATAATTGGTGTAATTGAATTTAATGATAAGATTATCAGGCTGAATACAGAAACACATATGCTTAATATTCATGGCAATAATCTTGAAATTAAAAGTCTGTCACTTGATGAGGTATGTGTATATGGAGATATTGAAAAATTAATATTTGAATAGGTGAGAATATGTTTAATAAATTACACGATTTTATTAAAGGCTATGTCCTGGTTGAAATTAGCGGAAATTTCTGCGAAAAATTTCTTAATTTAGTTATAAAAAGAAAAATCAAACTTAAGGATGTATATAGAATTAACGAAGATAAGCTTATTCTCAAAATATATATTAAAGATTTTATAAAAATTAAAAACATCGCAAAAACATCTTCTTGCAAAGTAAAAATTGCTAAGAGAAATGGATTGCATTTTACTATACAAAAATATAGAAGAAGACTATTTTTAATATTAGGTATTGCCTTATGCATATTGATGATATATACTATGAGTAACATGGTTTTTTTTGTCGAAATTACAGGTAACAAAACAATAAGTACTGATTATATAAATGAATTACTGAGAAGTAATGGAATCAGACCTTTTGCCTTTAATAATATCAAAGGTTCTGAAATAGCAAATAATATTATGTCACAGAACAATAATATTGCTTGGATTGGTATTGAAATAGATGGTAATAAAGTTCTTGTTGAAATAGTAGAAAAGCCTGATGAACCTGATGTTTACAATCCTGAAGGTATGTATAATATTGTTTCTTCAACAGATGGAGTAGTAACAGATATTTATCTGAAAAAAGGATTTCCTGTAGTTAAAACCGGTGATACTGTTAAAAAAGGACAATTACTTGTAAGTGGAGTAACAGACAGTAAAATTCAGGAGATAAGATACCTTAATCCAGAAGCAGACATTAATATTATCACCTGGTTGACTGCTAAATCCGAAGCACAATTTACAAAAAATGTTGATAACTTTACCAATAATGTTTTAACTGATATGTATTTTGAGATAAACGGAAGACAAATCGGAATAATAAGAAAAATACCATACAAGTTTTACAGTATAAAAACCGAAGAAAAATCAATTTTTCCTGGTGTGAAATTTGTAAAAAGACTGAATATTGAAAATATACCTGAAAAAATTGTGTATAATGAGAAAGAATTATTTGAAATTGAAAGAAAAAAGTTGTATAATAAAATAACGGGCGATTTATCGTCAGAATATGAAATCCTTAATACAGATGCAAGTTATATCAGAGAAAATGATAAATTGATCACAACTATAACCTGTACTGTTGAAGGCCCATTTATAAATAAAATTGATATTAACGAATGAAAGGTTTTTTATGGAAAAAATTATTCAGGTACCTGATGGAAAAGTTATGTGTGAGGTCTTTGGTAACTTTGACGAAAATGTAAAAATGATTGAGAAACGCTTTAATGTAACAGTATGTAACAGAGAAGAACTTATAAAGATTACAGGCTCAGATAAGAATACAGCACTTGCACAGCAAAGTATTGAAGCATTGATAGCTATTGCAGAAAAAGGTGAGGAAATATTACCACAAAACGTAAATTATGTAATGGATATGGCTTTTGAAAACAATGTTTCTGCAGTATTGGAAATGAATGCAGGTTCAGTTTGCGTGACTTCTAGTGGTAAGATGGTTAAAGCGAAAACAGTAGGTCAGGCAGAATATATAAAAAGTATTGAGAGTAATATTATCACTTTTGGTATAGGACCAGCAGGAACAGGTAAAACATACCTTGCTGTTGCTGCCGCAGTTAATGAGTTGAGAAAAGATAATGTTAAAAGAATTATTCTTACAAGGCCTGCAATTGAAGCAGGGGAGAAGCTTGGCTTTCTTCCGGGTGATTTACAAAACAAAGTAGACCCTTATTTAAGACCATTATATGACGCACTTTATGAAATGCTAGGAGCTGAAACTGTTACGGCATATCTTGAAAAAGGCATAATTGAAATAGCACCTCTTGCATATATGAGAGGAAGAACACTTGATAATAGCTTTATTATTCTTGATGAGGCACAAAATACTACAAATGAACAAATGAAAATGTTTTTAACAAGAATAGGTTTTTCTTCAAAAGCTGTTGTAACAGGAGATGTAACACAAATAGACCTTCCAAGAGAAAAAGCATCTGGGTTAAAGCAGGTTCAGAAAGTTCTTAAAGACATTGAGGGAATTAAAATCTGCTCACTTACCAATAAAGATGTAGTAAGACATCCGCTTGTGCAAAAAATTATACACGCATACGAAACTTTTGAGAAAAATAATAAGAGGAATTATGATGATAAACATTGATTATTTAAACAATCAATCCGAATTTGACACAAAAGAATTCGAGCAGATTGTTGAAAAAATTATTGGAGAAACTCTGTCTGTTCACAAAATTGCAAAAAATGTTGAAATATCTGTTGTGTTTACAGATGATACAGAAATAAGACAGATAAATAATGATTTCAGAAATATAGACAAAGCAACCGATGTGCTTTCATTTCCGCAGTATGAATTTACTTTACCAGGCGATATTTCTCATATAAATGATGAAGAATTAATACTAGGAGATATTATAATAAGTGTTGAACATGCAAGAGAACAGGCAATCGAATATAATCACAGTTTAAATCGTGAAGTTGGATATCTTACTGCACATTCAATGCTTCATCTTCTCGGCTATGACCATATGGCTGATGAAGAAAAAATACTTATGAGGGAAAAAGAAGAACTTATAATGAAAAATATAGGATTAACAAGAGAGGATTAATATGAAATCAGGATTTATTGCTATTATAGGCAGACCAAATGCAGGAAAATCTACCATCTTAAATAAATTAACAGGACAAAAAATTGCTGCAATATCCAGTAAACCACAGACAACTAGAACAAAAATACTGGGAATTGTAACAACAGAAGAGAGTCAGTGTGTTTTTGTTGATACACCGGGTATTCATTTCCCAAGAAACAAGCTTGGAGATTTTATGAATAAAGAGGCAAAAGATGCTGTTAAAAGTGTTGATATGATTGTTCTTGTTGTTGACGAAAGTGCAAAAGAGGGAGAAAACGACAGAATTATTGAAAGCTTAAAATCAGAAAGTGTTCCTGTACTTCTTGTTATCAATAAAATTGATTTATTTGAGAAAGAAAAACTGTTTTCATTAATTCAGAATTATTCAGATAAATATGATTTTGATGCAGTTATTCCAATTTCTGCAATAAATGGTGATGGAATCAATATTTTAAGAGAAGAAATAGATAAAAGGCTTGAAGAAGGCCCTATGTATTTTTCTCCTGATATGATTACAGATCAGCCAGAAAGACAAATAGTTGCTGAATTAATAAGAGAAAAAGCCCTTTGGTGTCTTAGTAAAGAAGTACCACATGGTATTGCTGTTGAAATAGAAAGCTACAAGGAAAAAGATAATGGAACAGTACAGATTGGTGCTGTTATATACTGTGAAAAAGCATCCCATAAAGGCATAATTATAGGAAAAGGCGGTACAATGCTTAAAAACATAGGTCAAAAAGCACGAATAGAGATTGAAAAATTCCTTGATGCCAAAGTTTTCCTTGAACTTTGGGTAAAAGTCAAAGAAGACTGGAGAAATTCTGACATTTTGATTAAAAACTTCGGTTATAAATCTGAATAGACCAAATAATTACAGTATTAAAATTCACCTTGATTTTAAAATATTATTGAGGTGAAAATATGAAACTTGAAAATAATGCATGGAAATACTTTAATAATACAGGAAATATTGAAGGATATTTAACATACAGATTATTAAAGCAAATTGGAGAACAAGAAATTTCTGAAGAATTTTACGGAGAGAAAATAGAAATTGATACAAAACTTAACGGGAATAGTTATAAGAGAGACGAAAATAAATGATGCAGATAAAATGCTCACGGTATTAACCAGTGAGCTTGGACCTGTTTCAGTTTTAGCAAAAAACATACGGAAAAACAAAAGTAAAATAAGTGCATCAGCCGGTTTTCTTTGTTATTCTGATTTTGTATTATCAGGCGGTCCTGATGTTTATTATATTAATCAATGCAGTTTAATCGAAAGTTTTTATAATATCAGTAATGATATACAAAAACTTGCTCTTGCATCGTATTTAGGTAATATTACTGCAGATTTGTCACCGATAGGAGAACCACAGCCGGAAGCGGTAAGATTATTCTTAAACACACTTTATGTGCTTGCAAACACAGAAAAAAATATTTTTCTTGTGAAGACTGCTTTTGAACTAAGGCTTATAATGTGTCTTGGTTATATGCCGGATGTGTTTTCTTGTGCAAATTGTGGAAAAGAACAATATCCATTTTTCTTTGATATAAAAAATTCTAATGTATTGTGCAATGAGTGTGGCAAAACACCCTATGAGATTTCTGAACCTATGATGTATGCAATAAGATACATATTGACTTGTGAGTTAAAAAAGTTATTTTCTTTTGAACTTGATGATTATTTATGTAGAAAGTTGTGCGATATAACAAAAGCATATATATTAAATATAGTTGGTTATTTTCCTAAAACTTTGGAATATTTTGAACTGATGATATAGTTTAAATTGTTGACTTTTATTGTCGATAATGATATAATATTTAGAAAATAAATTTCACTAAGGAGAATTATTATGAATAATGTTGATGAATTGAGCATCTTAAGACATACGGCATCTCACATACTTGCACAGGCTGTTTTAAGACTTTTCCCAAATACAAAGCTTGCTATCGGTCCATCAATAGATACCGGTTTTTACTATGATTTTGATTCAGACACAGGTTTTACAAACGAAGATCTTGATAAAATCGAAGCTGAAATGAAGAAAATCGTTAAGGAAAATCTTAAAATTGAAAGATTTGAACTTCCAAGAGCAGAAGCACTTGAGCTTATGAAAGATCAGCCATACAAGGTTGAATTAATAAATGATTTACCTGAAGGAGAAACAATTTCTTTCTATAAGCAGGGTGAATTTACAGACCTTTGTGCAGGTCCTCATCTTCCATATACTGCAAAGGTAAAAGCGTTCAAGCTTTTAAGTGTTACAGGTGCATACTGGAGAGGCAATGAAAAAAATAAAATGCTCCAGAGAATTTATGCAACTGCATTTAAAACAAAAGATGAACTTAATGAATTTTTGGTTCAGCAGGAAGAAGCAAGAAAAAGAGACCATAATAAATTAGGCAGAGAGCTTGAAATTTTTACAACAGTAGATTATATTGGTCAAGGTCTTCCCATTATGCTTCCAAAAGGAACTGCAATGATTCAGACTCTTCAGAGATTTGTTGAGGATGTTGAAACAACAAAAGGCTGGCTCAGAACTAAAACTCCTTTAATGGCAAAAAGTGATTTGTACAAAATTTCAGGTCATTGGGATCATTATCAGGACGGAATGTTTGTTATGGGTGATGAAGAAAATGATAAAGAAGTTTTTGCATTAAGACCAATGACATGTCCATTCCAGTATCAGGCTTATCTCAATAAAATGAGAAGCTACAGAGATTTACCTTTAAGATATGCTGAAACTTCAACTCTGTTCAGAAATGAAGCATCAGGAGAAATGCACGGACTTATCAGAGTCAGACAGTTTACCATTTCAGAAGGGCATCTTATGTGCACCCCTGAACAGCTTGAAGATGAATTTAAGGGCTGTCTTGAACTTGCTATTTATATGCTTAAAACACTTGGTCTTTATGAAGATGTTTCATACAGATTTTCTCAGTGGGATCCTGAAAACAGAGATAAATATATTGGTACAGACGAACAGTGGGATGAAGCACAGGGTATCATGAAAAAGATTCTTGATAATCTTGAAATTCCATATAAAGTTGGAGTTGGTGAAGCTGCTTTCTACGGTCCTAAGCTTGATATTCAGATTAAAAATGTTTTCGGTAAAGAAGATACACTTATTACAATACAGATTGACCAGATGCTTGCTGAAAAATTCGGTATGGAATATACAGATAAAGACGGTAGTAAGAAAAATCCATACATTATTCACAGAACATCAATCGGATGTTATGAAAGAACTCTTGCACTTCTTATTGAGAAGTACGCTGGTGCATTCCCTGTGTGGCTTGCTCCTGTACAGGTTAAAGTAATACCTATTTCTGAAAAACAGGCTGATAAAGCACAGGAAATCAGAGAAAAACTTATTGCTGCAAAGGTAAGGGTTGAGGCTGATTTAAGAAATGAAAAGCTTGGTTATAAGATAAGACATGCACAGATGGAAAAAATACCTTATATGCTTGTAATCGGTGAAAAGGAAATAGAAAACAATGTTGTGGCTGTAAGAACCCGTGAGGGTGGAGATATGGGAACAATGTCACTTGATGATTTCATTTACCGCGTAAATGTTACAGACAGTGTATATAATGTGAAAATTGATTAAATCTAAAGACTTCCTTTAATCGGAAGTCTTTTTTTGTTTGATAATTAATATTGTAATACCTGCAATAAATG
>CAZMRY010000068.1:0-8049 GCA_964568815.1 uncultured Eubacteriales bacterium
AACTTGCAGTTCCTTTTATAAAAGATATGAAAGTCAAAGAAAGTCAAAAATAATTTTCAAAAAACTGTTGACAAATTTTATAAAAGGTGGTATCTTATAACTAAAGCAATTAGCACTCAAATCAAATGAGTGCTAACAAGAGGTGAAACAAATGCTTGATGAAAGAAAAAAACAAATATTAAGAGCAATTGTTGACAGTTATATAAGCACAGCAGAACCTGTTGGTTCAAGAACCCTTGAAAAGAAATATAATTTAGGTTTAAGCTCTGCAACCATAAGAAACGAAATGTCTGATTTAGAGGAGCTTGGTTATCTCAATCAGCCCCATACATCAGCAGGAAGAGTTCCATCTGTTAATGCGTACAGACTTTATGTTGATGAGCTTATGACACAATACAGCTTAACAGTTGAAGAAATTGATGTTCTTCGTTCTGTTATGGAGGAGAAAATTGATTATCTTGACAAGGTTATTTCAAAAGCTTCAACAGTTATGTCAGATTTGACCAACTGCACATCCTTTACTGTTGCTCCAAGAATTAAAACAGACGGAATAAAGAGTATAAGACTTATTTATATTGAAAGTAACATCTTTCTTGCGGTTATAGTAACCGATCAGGGAATTATAAAAGACAAGAAAATCAGACTGCCTGTAAAAGTTACATCTGATGAGCTTGGCAGACTTGAGCTTTCAATCAACAAGCACTTGACAGGAATAGATTTTTCATTAATAACAGTTGAAACAATCATAAAGCTTGTTAATGATGCAAATGTTTCAAACGAGCTTGTACTTTCTGTCTTCAAATTTGTTCAGGAGTGCATTAATCCTACATCGGGTGCAGATGTGCATATAGACGGTAAAACAAACATTCTTAATTTCCCCGAATACAGCGATATTACAAAGGCAAAAAAATTCCTTCAGCTTGTAGACAACAATCAGGGTATGCTTGAGGTTGTTAACAGTATGGATATTAACGAAGAGGGTGTAACCGTAAGCATCGGTGCAAAGGGAACAGCTCTTGAGGATTGCAGTATCATAACCTCAAGATATAAAATTGGTGACAATATGGAAGGTGTTATCGGCATTATAGGTCCTACCAGAATGGACTATCAGAAAGCAGTTTCCGTTATGAAACATATGACTGATATAGTAAACAGCAAGATAAAAGAAATTTCATCAGGAGGTGAAGACGGTGAGCGAAGAAACTAAAGAAACAACAGAAGAAACAGTTGAAGAAACTATTGATCCCGTTGAAGAAAAACAGGAAGAGCCTGATTATAAGGATCAGTATTTAAGACTTATGGCAGAGCTTGCAAACTATAAAAAAAGAACACAAAAGGAAAGCTTTGCAACCTATGCAAACGCAGTTTGTGATACAGTTGAAAAGCTGCTTCCTTTTATTGACAGCTTTGACAGAGCAGTAACTTCTATAGATAAAGAAGATACAACGCCCATAGCACAGGGACTTCTTATGATTTACAAACAGCTTACAGAAACACTTGAAAAGCTTGAGGTTAAAAAGATAGATGCCTTAAACTGCACATTTGACCCAAATTTCCATAACGCAGTTATGCACACAGAGGATGACAGCGTGGGTGAAAACACAATAGTTGAAGAGTTTATGGCAGGCTATATGTATAAAGACAAAGTTATCAGACACAGTATGGTAAAAGTAGCAAATTAATTGAAAGGATTGAAATATTATGGGAAAAATTATTGGTATTGACTTAGGTACAACAAATTCATGCGTATCCGTTATGGAAGGCGGAGAAGCAGCAGTTATAACAAATGCAGAGGGCGGAAGAACAACTCCATCAGTTGTAGCCTTCACAAAAGATGGTGAAAGACTTGTAGGTCAGGTTGCAAAAAGACAGGCAATCACAAACCCTGACAGAACTATTATCTCAATCAAAAGAGATATGGGTACAGACAAAAAGGTTACAATTGACGACAAGTCATACACACCACAGGAAATTTCAGCAATGATTCTCCAGAAGTTAAAGGCAGACGCAGAAAGCTACCTTGGAGAAACAGTTTCACAGGCAGTTATCACAGTTCCTGCATATTTCTCAGATGCACAGAGACAGGCAACAAAAGATGCAGGTAAAATTGCAGGTCTTGAAGTTTTAAGAATTATCAACGAACCAACAGCAGCAGCACTTTCATACGGTCTTGACAAAGACAGCGGTGAAAAGGTTATGGTATATGACCTTGGCGGCGGTACATTTGATGTATCTATTCTTGAAATCAGCGACGGTGTATTTGAAGTTTTAGCTACAAATGGTGATACAAAGCTTGGCGGTGACGACTTCGACCAGAAGCTTATTGACTATTTGGCAGACGAATTCAAAAAAGAAAACGGTATTGATTTGCGAGCTGATAAAATGGCTGCACAGAGATTAAAGGAAGCAGCAGAAAAAGCAAAAATCGAGCTTTCATCAGCTATGACATCAAATGTAAATCTTCCGTTTATTTCAGCAGATGCAACAGGTCCTAAGCACCTTGACATAACAATTACAAGAGCAAAATTTGACGAACTTACAGCTGACCTTGTTGAAAGAACAATGGAGCCAACAAGAAACGCATTAAAGGATTCAGGACTTTCAGCATCAGAAGTAAATAAGGTTATTTTAGTTGGCGGTTCATCAAGAATTCCTGCAGTTCAGGAAGCAGTTAAAAAGTTCATGGGTAAAGAGCCGCACAAAGGCATTAATCCTGACGAATGTGTTGCAGTAGGTGCAGCAATTCAGGGCGGTGTACTCGGCGGTGATGTTAAGGGACTTCTCCTTTTAGACGTAACTCCGCTTTCACTTGGTATTGAAACACTCGGTAATGTATGCACAAAGCTTATCGAAAGAAATACAACTATTCCTACAAAGAAAAGCCAGATTTTCTCAACAGCGGCAGACGGACAGACATCAGTTGAAATCCATGTTCTTCAGGGTGAAAGAGAAATGGCTGCAGACAACAAAACTCTTGGCAGATTTTCATTAACAGGTATTGCTCCTGCTCCAAGAGGTGTGCCACAGATTGAAGTTACATTCGATATTGATGCAAACGGTATCGTAAATGTATCGGCAAAAGACCTTGGCACAGGTGCAGAACAGAAGATTACAATTACAGCTTCAACAAACCTTTCTGATGAAGATATCGACAAGGCTGTGAAAGAAGCTGAAAAATACGCAGAAGAAGACAAGAAAAAGAAAGAAGCAATTGAAACAAAAAATCAGGCAGACTCTCTCGTATATCAGTCAGAAAAAGCATTAGATGAAATGAAAGATAAAATTTCTGAAGAAGAAAAAGCATCTGTAACAGCAGAAATCGAAAAGGTTAAGGCTGCACTTGCAAATGATAACACAGAAGAAATCAAAGCTGCAACAGAATCGCTTCAGAAAGTATTCTACGAAATCTCTGCAAAAATGTATCAGCAGGCACAGGGTCAGCCCGGTGCAGATGGTGCACAGCCAGGAACTAATGAGGCAAACGGCGAAGTAGTAGACGAAGATTGATTAAAGCCTTCCCCTTGAGGGGAAGGGGGACCGCAGTATGCGGTGGATGAGGTGTATATACTTAGAGTAGCTCTTATGGGCTACTCTAAAGCTTGTATTTTGGAAGGATAATCCTATGGCAGAAAAAAGAGACTATTATGAGGTCCTCGGCATAAATAAAGGCGCGGATGAGGCGGAAATCAAGAAAGCCTTTCGCGGTATGGCAAAAAAATATCATCCTGATATGAATCCTGGTGATAAAGAGGCTGAGGCTAAATTTAAAGAAGTAAATGAAGCATATGAAGTGCTTTCAAATCCTGAGAAAAAGCAAAGATATGACCAGTTCGGACACGCAGGCGTAGACCCAAGCTACGGCGGTGGCGGCGGAGCAGGAGGCTTTGGCGGTTTCGGTGGGTTTGACGGCTCTTTTGGTGACATTTTCAGTGACATTTTCGGCGGTTTTTCAGGTGCATCTGCAACAAACAATGCACCAAGACAGGGAAGTGACATAGAAATCGAAGCAGACCTTACATTTGAAGAGGCAGCCTTTGGTACTAAAAAAGAAATCAAGTTCCAGAGAATAGAAGTCTGCGACGAGTGTAACGGCAGCGGTGCGAAAAAAGGTACATCTCCTGAAATATGTCCCGACTGTAAGGGTACAGGTCAGATTAAAACCGTTCAGAGAACTATGCTTGGCAATATGATGACATCAAGACCTTGTCCAAGATGCTCAGGTAAGGGTAAAATTATAAAAGAAACCTGTTCAAAATGTTCAGGCGGAGGCAGAGTAAGAAAGAATAAGAAAATTATTCTTGATATACCTGAGGGCATCGACCACGGTCAGTATCTGCAGAAGAGAGGCTTCGGTAACGCAGGAACAAATGGCGGACCTTACGGTGATTTGCTTATCGGCATAAGAATCAAGCCTCATCTCATCTTTAAGAGAAAAAATGCAGATGTATACTGTGAAGTTCCAATCAGCTTTGCAGAAGCGGCACTTGGTGCTGAAATTGATGTCCCGACAATTCATGGAAATGTGGAATTTAAAATACCTGAGGGAACACAGACAGGTACAAAGTTTACAATCAAAGGAAAAGGTATAAAGAGAATGCTTGGTAAGGGCGACCATATCTTTACTGTAACTATAGATGTACCAAGAAATCTTTCAGCAAAGCAGAAAGAAATTTTAAGACAGTTCCAGGATGTTGACGAGGGCAACAACAAAAACAAAGAAAGCTTTGCAGAAAAAATCAAAAAAATATTCAAATAAGTTTACAAAAATCTTCATTTATGATATTATAAATGAAGATTTATTTTATAGGAGAAATATTATGAACTGGACAGAAGTGTGCGTTACAACCAATTCAGAGGGCATAGAAGCCATAACAGGAATGCTCCTTAATATTGGCATAAGCGGAATGAGAATAGAAAATGCAGATGATTTCAACGAGTTTTTAGAGGGTACACAGACCTACTGGGACTATGTTGATGAAGAACTTATGTATCTTAAAGACTGCGAAACAAAGGTGTTTTTCTATCTTCCTGATAACACTCAGGGCATAGATATGTTTGCATCAGTAAAACAGGAAATAGAAATTTTAAAAACAGAAAATAAATACGGAGAACTTGAAATTAAGGTAACAAATGTTAAAGAAGAGGACTGGGCAAACAACTGGAAACAGTTCTTTAAGCCGTTTAACATTGGTGATAAGTTTTTAATAAAACCAACCTGGGAAAATGTTGAAAATAAAGAAAACAGAAAAATCCTTGAAATTGACCCCGGTATGAGCTTTGGTACAGGTACACACGAAACAACCGCCCTTTGCCTTGAGGTTATGGAAAGGCTTGATTTAAAAGATAAAGAAGTCCTTGATTTAGGGTGCGGAAGCGGTATTTTATCAATCGGTGCACTTTTAATGGATGCAAAACACCTTAACTTAGTTGACATTGACCAGAACAGCGTTAAAATCGCAGGGGAGAACATAATGGGCAACGATTTTGATAAGAGCGTATTTGATGTTCACTGCGGAAATATTATAGATGATGAAGCCTTAAGAGAAAAAATCGGTTACAAAAAATATGATGTAATATTTGCAAACATAGTTGCAGATGTACTTAAGGCAATGAGTCCGTATTTCAACGAATTCTTAAAAGAAAATTCAACCCTCGTTGTTTCAGGAATAATATCTGAAAGAAAAGACGAGGTTGTAGATACAATCATAGAAAAAGGCTTCACAGTTATAGAGGAATACGAACGCGGAGCATGGGCTTGCGTTGTACTTAAAAATTAAAGAAAGGAAGATAAAAATGGAATTTACAATATCAGACAGAATGAGTAAAATGAAAGGCTCTGCAATAAGAGAAATCTTTAAAGTAGCAGGAGACCCATCGTATATATCATTGGCAGGAGGTAACCCTGCACCTGAGCTTTTTCCCAATAAAGAGCTTGCAGAAATAGCATCAGAGCTTTTAAATGAAAACCCTGTGCTTTCACTTCAGTACGGTGTAACCGAAGGGTATGCACCTTTAAGAGAAAAAATTAAGGAAATGCTTATTGAAAAAGAAAACATTTCTTTTGAGGGTAATGATTTAATTATCACATCAGGCGGTCAGCAGGGAATAGAATTAATTACAAAAGCACTTATAAACGAAGGTGACACAATTATTGTTGAAGAGCCAAGCTTTATTGGTGCAACAAATGCTTTCCGTTCATATAATGCACATTTGGCAGGCGTACCTGTTGAAAAGGACGGTATTTCACCTGAAGTTCTTGAAAAGGTAATTGCGGAAAATAAAAATGTTAAAATGCTTTATGTTATCCCAACCTTCCAGAATCCCTCAGGAGAAACAATGTCTCTTGAAAAGAGAAAAGCAGTTCTCGAAATCGCTAAAAAGCATAACATCCTTGTTATTGAAGATAACCCATATGGTGAGCTTACCTTTGATGGTAACAAAATGCCAACAATCAAGTCTATGGATACAGGCTTAAATGTTGCATATTCAGGTTCATTCTCAAAGGTTATCGCACCGGGACTTCGTGTAGGCTACATCGTAGCTCCAACAGAGCTTATTGCAAAAATCGTTGTAGGTAAGCAGATTTCCGATGTTCATACAAGCATACTTCCACAGCTTCTTGTTTATGAATTTTTAAGGAGATATAACTTAGACGATTACATCAAGGAAAACAGAAAGCTTTATGCACACAGATGCTCTGTTATGATTGAGGCAATGAAAGAATACTTCCCGAAACAGGTTACTTATACAGTACCAAAAGGCGGTCTCTTTATATGGTGCGATATGCATGGTGACTACGATACAAAAGAAGTAGCAAAGGAATGTATGAAAGAAAAGGTTGTGTTTGTTCCTGGCTCAACATTTATGGTTGACATGGAAGCAAAATGCTCAGCATTCAGACTTAACTTCTCAACAATGACAGACGAAAGAATAATTGAGGGTATTAAAATACTCGGTAACGCATTAAAGAAAATAATGGGTGAGTAAAATGGATATTACAAAAATAGATAAAAATATGCTTGGCGACGGTTTTTCTGCAGAGGGCCTTAAATTCTTTTCACCTGAAATAAAAGAGGTAAAGGTTTATGGTCTTATGTATGACAGTGAAATGAATGCATATTTAAGGCTCCCGATGGACATTGCAAAAACTGTAAACGGCGGAGTCGCTGCAATGAATAACCACCCAAGCGGAGGCAGATTTGTATTCAAAACAAATGCAAACAAAATTGCGGTTAAATTCAGAATTCAATGGGAAGGTGTAACTGTATTTAATCAGGCTAATGCAGGCTTTGACCTTTATGCAAGAGAAAACGGAAAACAAACCCTTGTGCATACATACAGACCCGGTGAAATAGGCGAAAACAGAACCTTCAGCATCAGCAGAGAGATTAAAGATGCCAAAGAGAGAGAGTATATTTTATATGCTCCTTATATGGCAGGTCTTGAAAATATTTATATTGGTATTAATGAAGATGCTTACCTCAAAGAAGCTGATGAATATACATATGAAAAACCTATCGTTTTCTATGGTTCATCAATAGTTCATGGTGCACACGGTGCAAGAGCAGGAATGCCATATCCTGCAATCATTTCAAGAATGTACGATATAAATTTTGTAAATCTAGGTTTCTCAGGAAGTGCAAAAGGTGAAAAAACCTTTGCAGAATATATCAAAAATCTTGATATGTGTGCATTTGTCCTTGACTATGACCATAATGCACCAACACCGCAGCATTTAAGAGAAACTCATGAGGAATTCTATAAAACGGTAAGAGAGGCAAACAAGGATTTGCCGATTATAATGATAACAAGACCTCATTATCACGAAATTCCATATGAAGAAGCTATGGAACGAAAAGAAATTATTTTAAATACATATAACAATGCCAAAAACAGAGGCGAAAATGTGTACTTCATAGATGGTGGACATTTCTACGACGATTTCGGCGGAGACGACTGCGTAGCAGACGACAGCCACCCAAATTCCTTAGGTCTTTTCGCAATGGCAACAAAAATTGCCGAAGTTTTAGAAGAAGCAATAAATATTAA
>CAZMRY010000069.1:0-7833 GCA_964568815.1 uncultured Eubacteriales bacterium
ACGGAACAGTTTACCTTACAGGCAACGCAGAACTTATATACGAAGGAAAACTTTCTTATTAATTTAATCAAAAAGGGATGTGAAATTTCACACCCCTTTTTGATTTTTATCCATAATAACATAATTTTCAATTTTAATACCATTGTAGCAGATTTCAAGTTGTTCTATCTGCTCCTTTGCAATTTCACCGTATATAGTCAGTAGAAACATATATACCGATTGTTTGTCTATTCAGTTATTTCAAAATTAATTTGCTCATCTATAAATTTTTCTATATCTTTTGGATTATCAAAAATTGAATATGCAATTAAAAGCTTTGCATAGGAAACCTCCGTTGTGCAACCGTACATAAATTTCGTGCTTTCCGTATGATTTCTTATAATATCTACTGTTTCATAAATCTCACCACCCAGTGTTGCAGGAGAAAGATAAGTGTCTACATTTAATTCTTCGCATTTATCTATCATATATAAAACAGAATTTTTTCCGTAGCTCTCTGAGTAAGTGTTTTTCTCCGTACAGGCAGTTCCTGAATGAAAGCTTCCGTGAAGAACAGCTTTGAATTTACTGTAATCATATACATCATAGTTAATTCCAACATAAGGATTTATCATAAGTACACATTCTTTAAGAGTAATTTCCTTATCTATATCAATTAAAGCGTTACCTCTCGGAAAATCGATTTTTTCAAAATCCTTTTCTTTAATTGCTCCTCTGCTGAAAAAATCCTCGCTGTAATTTTCACATTGCTTTATTCTTGAGCCAAGGTGGATATACATTTCATTATCTGAAATATTTTTATATGCAACATAAACATTTGGAGTAATCCCCTTGCATATACACATAGTTGCACATCTGAAATTATCATTTCCGTTTGCTCTTTCGCTGGTGAGTCTTGCATTTGATGAAACAAAGAACACAGGAATGTCAATACCGCTTAAAAGCATTGAAAAAAGTGCGGCAGAGTATGCTAAGGTATCTGTTCCGTGAGCAAAAATCACACCGTCGTATTTATTTCTTTTAATATTTTCCTGATAGGTTTTAATAATAACATTCCATTTTTCAACTGTCATATTCTCGCTTAAAATAAGGAGATTTTCGCTTAAATCAAAATGCACAAGCTCTTTATATTCAGGATTTTTATGATAAAAATTCTCCGTAAGCCATATACCAGCCTTGTCAGAAACAGAAAGTGTTCCCTTTTCATTAAGCTGTGTGCAGATAGTACCGCCAACCAAAATTAATAATATATTTTTCATATTCTCACCAAAAAATTGTAGGGGTCGATGCCTACATCGACCCGAATAACGGGCAGATGTGGGCATCTGCCCCTACAACCAATATTTTATCCGTTTAATTTTTTGCTTAGTATTTCTTTAATAGCTGCAGGGTCACCTGCACCCTTAAGCTGTTTCATACAAGCACCAAAGAGTGCCTGCTGAGCCTTTGTTTTACCGTTTTTATAGTCCTCAACAGCCTGCTGATTTTCACTTAAGATTGTATCTATTACGCTTTCTATTTCAGTTGTGTCAACCTTTTTGTCAAAACCGTTTTCTTTGCAGTATGCAACAGGGTCAACATCGCTTTCAACAACAGCAATAAGAATTTTCTTACCGATGTTTCTGTTAATCTTACCCTCCTCTACCATTTTGATAATAGCTGAAAGCTTTTCAGCCGTAACATTAAGGTCTGCGAAGGTCTTACCGTCTTTTCTTAAAATTCCTGCACAGTCTGTTAAAATCCAGCCTGCTGTGTCTTTCATATCACAGCCAAGTGCAACTGTATCTTCAAGAAGCTTTGATATTTTATGATTAGACATAAGCATATCAATTTCTTTTGCAGAAATTCCTGCAAGGCTGTATTCTTCTGCCTTTTCGTCGATTGCCGCAGGCTTTGCCGCCTTGATTTGTTCAAGCCACTCATCATCAATAACAATAGGCATAAGATTTGCATCAGGGAAATAGCGGTAGTCTGCCTCTGTTTCCTTGTTACGCATTGCAAAGGTTTTGCCTGTTGCATCGTCAAATCTTCTTGTTTCCTGAACAAGCTCTTCTGTTTCAAACTCTATTGCATCAATATGACGCTGAGATTCATATTTAATAGCCTTTTCAATAGCCTCAAAAGAACTCATATTCTTGATTTCTGTACGAACGCCGAATTCCTCTGAACCCTCAGGGCGGACAGAAATGTTAACATCGCATCTCATTGCACCCTCTTCACATTCTGAAATGCCGCCTGATATAAACATAGACTTAAGCTTGTTAAGGTATGTTACAACTTCTTCGGCACTTCTGAAATCAGGCTGTGTTACTATTTCGATAAGAGGTACACTTGTACGGTTGAAGTCAACATAAGATGAGTTTCCGCCGTGAACAAGCTTACCTGCGTCTTCTTCCATATGAATTTGCTTAATTCTTATATCCCTTGTGCCCTCTGAGGTCTTGATTTTAACAAGACCGTCTGTGCAGATTGGGTGGTTAAGCTGTGTTATCTGATAGGCACATGGAAGGTCAGGATAATAGTAGTTTTTCTTATCAAATGTTGTATATTTGTTGATTGTACAGTCAAGCATAAGACCTGCTGTAGCCGCAAGCTCGACAACTCTCTTGTTCATAACAGGAAGCATACCGGGCATACCTGAGCATGCAGGACATACACAGTCGTTTGCCTCTTTTGGTGAAGAATGACCGCCGCAGGAACAGAATATTTTTGACTCCGTACTGAGCTCAACATGAGTTTCAAGACCAATAACCAGTTCGTATTTCATATTCATTCACCCTCCTTTGCAAGACTTAAAAGTGTGCTTTCGCTGAAGTGGTCGCCCATAAGCTGAACCTTTTTAAATGCAAGTGCAGGCATACCTGTAATACTTGATGCCGCTGTAAACACACTTTCTTCAAACACCTTTGTAAAAGCTTCGTTTATATCATAAGCTTTGAATTCTGATTTACTTACAACAGGTGTTAAAATTGCATTGTATTTTGAAAGGATTTCTTTAAGTCCGTCAAAAACTATACGGCGGATTTTAAGTGACTTGTCAAAGCAATCCTTATATCTGTTCTTTGAAAGAACATCTGAACCATATAAAATAACAGCCTTTGTAAGGAAGTTAAAGCCCTCTGTTCTTGAATTTACATATAATTCGTCAATGTTTTTGTATTCCTTTGCACGGTGACCGAATTTAACACCGTCATATCTTGAAATGTTGTTACAGGTTTCAGCAGTCATAAGAATCTGCCATGCTGTGTTTGCAACTTCAAAAAGGTCGCATGAAATTTCTTCAACTGTAACGCCCTTTGACTTAAGAGTATCTGCAAAGACATTGATTTCCGCCTTGATTTTATCGTCTGCTTTGTCTACAAGCTCTTTTATAACGCAAACCTTCATACCCTTAACATCAAGGTCATTTTTATATTCATAGCTTTGGTTTTTAAGGCTTGTTCCGTCTTTTTCATCATATCCTGCAATAACAGACATTATCTCGCTGATACCATCTGTATCTTCTGCGTAAACACCAACTGTTTCACCTGATGAAGCTGTTGAAACAACACCGTATCTTGAAACTGTACCATAGGTTGGCTTTAAGAAGCAAACATCTGAAAGAGCCGCTGCTCTTCTTGGTGCACCGTTTACATCAACACCAAGAGCACCTTTAACCGACTTTGATGCAACTGCTTCTGCTGCCGCACCCTTTAAAATTTCTTCTTTATCTGAATAATAGGAAAATTCGCCGACAAGGTCAAGACCAAATTCCCCGACATGGGTTTTGCCTGACAACACATAACCCTTATTTTCAAGACGCTCAACTGCTTCTGCACTGAAAAGTGACTTAAAGCCCTCTAAAATACGTGAGCCTGCAGTAGTATATGCGTCTTTAACAAGAATAGTATCGTCAACTGCGATATTTCCTTTATCATTTAACTGCACTGAATAATATTTCATCTAAAACACCTCACTTTACAAGTCTTGGCACCTGCCAGCTGTCTTCACTGCGTTCAGGAGCACCTTCAAGCAGACTTTCTCTTGAGAAAGGCTGTTTTCTTTCGTCTTCTCTTAAAACATTTGTCATAGGCATAACATAAATCATCTGCTCTGTGTTTTCTGTATCAACTGCTTTAAGCTTTTCTTCTTTTTCGTTCATTGATTTGAAAATATCACCAAGAACTTTTTCTTCATCCTCTGTTAAAGAAATCTGATTAAGCTGTTGTGCACTTCCAAAGGTTGAACGCTTGCCCTGAGCAGTTTTTACAGAACCGTTTCCTGATACTCTTCCTGCAAGAGGGCTTGTGTTACCTAAAAGGTGAACATCCTCAAGCTGCTGATTTGTAACTTCGCTTGGTGCTCCAAGGAGTAAATCCTGAGCGTTTCCGTTAAGAGGGAACGCAATAACATCAAGAATTTTTTCTTCGTCTGTTAAAAGCATAACCATTCTGTCAACACCGGGTGCCATACCTGCATGAGGAGGTGCACCGTACTGGAATGCTGTATAAAGTGCATTAAATCTGCTCTTTAACTCATCTTCTGTGTAGCCTGCAATATCAAATGCCTTTTTCATAATGTCTATATCGTGGTTACGAACTGCACCTGATGCAAGCTCAATACCATTACAAACAAGGTCGTACTGATATGCAAGAACCTCTGTGGGGTCTTTTGTTAAAAGTGCCTCCATACCGCCCTGAGGCATTGAGAATGGGTTGTGAGTAAAGATTGTATCTCCTGTTTCTTCGTCAATTTCATACATTGGGAAGTCAACTACAAAACAGAATTCAAACGCATCATCTTTAATAAGGTCAAGCTGGTCCTTTCTTGCAAGATATGAACGGATATGACCTGCTTTTTTCTCTGTATCGTTTTTCTTATCGTCACAGATAAAGAAGAGAGTTTCTCCCTCTTTAACACCTGTAAGTGTAATAATTTCTGCTTTCTTTTCATCTGAAAGGAATTTGGCAATAGGACCTGCAAATACACCCTCTTTAAGAGTGATATATCCAAGACCGCCGAGACCAACCTCTGCAGATGTGGCAAACTTTAAAGAATCCTCAAAGAATTTCTTTGATTTACCCTGACAATCCGCAACAATACCTCTTACAGGCTTACCCTTGAATGCAGGGAAGTCAACATCTGCAAAAAAGTCTGTTAAATCGCAGATAATAAGAGGGTTTCTGAGGTCAGGCTTATCAGAGCCGTATTTCATCATTGACTCTGCATAGGTAATACGGCGGAAAGGTTTTTCTGTAACCTTTTTATCTGAAAAAGTCTTAAAAGTATCGTAAATAACATCTTCGCAAACATCAAGAACTTCTTCCTGTGTTGCAAATGCCATTTCAAAGTCAAGCTGATAGAATTCACCTGGTGAACGGTCTGCCCTTGCATCTTCGTCTCTGAAGCAAGGAGCAATCTGGAAGTATCTGTCAAATCCTGACACCATAAGAAGCTGTTTGAACTGCTGAGGTGCCTGAGGAAGTGCATAGAACTTACCAGGATGCTTACGGCTTGGTACAAGGAAGTCTCTTGCACCTTCAGGTGAAGATGCAGTTAAGATTGGTGTCTGCATATCAAGGAAGTTCTTTTCTTCCATTTTATTTCTTAAATGACGGATAATCTTTGAACGCATAACAAGGTTATCGTGATTTTTAGGATTTCTCAAATCAAGATATCTGTACTTAAGACGAAGCTCATCCTTGCTTGCTCTTGAAGCTCTTACTTCAAAAGGAAGCATATTTTTGCTCTTTCCCAAAACCTGAAGTGACGTTGCAACAAGCTCAACATATCCTGTTGCGATTTTTTCATTAACAGTATCTTCGTCACGCTTTTCAACTGTACCTGTAACAGAAATAACTGTCTCACGGTTAACATTTTTAAGAAGCTCCTCGTTGTGAATAACAACCTGTGTTACGCCTGTGTAGTCACGAAGGTCAACAAATATAACACCACCGTGGTCACGGATAACATCAACCCAGCCTGCTAA
Source organism: uncultured Eubacteriales bacterium (assembly GCA_964568815.1). GTDB lineage: Bacteria > Bacillota > Clostridia > RGIG6154 > RGIG6154 > RGIG8700. The sequence goes on from CAZMRY010000069.1 coordinate 5,969, forward strand.
AGACACAGTCTTGCCGATATGCTTGTCACAAATGTCATTACAAAGTTGTGTTCTGTACATAAAAATCTCCTCCTGGATTTCCAAATTAAAAGTCCCGTGGAATATTTTCATATTCCACGGGACGAGTAAACAAAATTTAACCCGCGGTGCCACCCGCATTGTTGCAAAAAAGCAACCTCTTTTAAAAATATTGAGTTTTCTCAAAACAGAGTGTTCCCAGGCTTACTACTCATCTCAAATGCGCTTTCAGTCCATGACGCATTTTCCCTTTCAGACTTTCCACAAAAGCCGAGTCTCCGCAGTTATTATAGCAAAAGCCATGCCTTTTGTCAACAAGTATTTTTTGCCTTTTTGCTCATTCAATACTTGTAAATTTTTCCTGTCAGAAACACCTTGTTTTCATTTCTTTGGGTTTGCTTTATCATTTAGTGCTTTTATTGTATCTAAGTATGCCCTCTCCACTTCTGTCAATGTTTTTTCCTGATACTTTTTATATTCCGCCATTGCTTTTTCCATAGCTTGTTCGTGGCTGATTTTTCCTGCATCTGACAATAAATTTTCTCCTGTTGAACTTAAAATATTGTCAAGCTGAGATATATAGTCATTCATATACATAGGTCTTTTTCTCATAGCTTGAATTTCTGCAAAATCAAAATATCCTGAAACCAAATTATTAAGCACTTTTAATTCATCTGCATCAAGATAATTTTTTGCAACTTTCACATCTTTTGCAGTTGGCACACTACCCTGAAAAGAGGTCAGCCCCATAAAAGGCTTTTCACTGTCTGCGCGTTCATAAATCACTTCCGCCGCTGTATGACCGTGTGCGGCAAAATGTAATTTATTCTGCACAATTTTAAAAAATGTTATTGACTCTGTACTTTTGGGATTATAATCTACACTTGTTGCATATAAATCCAACACCTGACGATAGAGAACCTTCTCTGAAGAACGGATATCTCTGATTCTGTCAAGAAGTTCTTTCCAATAATCTCCGCCACCAAGATTTTTTAGGCGCTCATCATCCATTGTGAAGCCTTTAATCATATATTCCTTAATTCTTTCTGTTGCCCACTGACGGAAATGTGTTCCAACAAGTGATTTCACACGATACCCTACAGATATAATGACATCAAGATTATAGTAATCAACCTGATATGTTTTTCCGTCGGCGGCAGTTGTTGCAAATTTTGCAACAACTGAATTTTTAACCAGTTCTCCATCTTCAAAAATGTTTTTAATATGTCTTGAAACAGTGGACTTGTTTCTATCAAACAAGTCAGCCATTTGGTCTAATGTAAGCCAGACAGTTTCTTTTTCCATTTTTACATCAATTTTGGTTAATCCGTCTTTTCCCTGATATATTATTATTTCCCCATTATTAAATTCAGACATAACTAATTCTCCAAAGTTATTACATTTTTTATAATTATACCATACAAACTCAATTGTTTCAATAATTTATGTTAATCACCATTTTAATAATGAATTTTTCCTGCAGGTTGTGCTTTCTATGGAGCGTGGTGTACTTTGTGTACACGAGCGAGCAATTAGTGCAAACACATGGTTGACTTCCTTTCGTCTGAGGGATTAAATTTTGTTCAGATTGTGCTAATGGTCAGCGTGGTGTACTCTGTGTACACGAGCTGACACATTAGTTGCAAGCTGGGCAAAATTTAACCCTCAGGAAATGAAGTCAAAAAAAAACCTGCTCTAGTTATAGCAGGCAAAAAAAAGATAGGGATGAATATATAAAAAGATATTAGCGTGTAACCATTTCCTGATTACAGATAGAATTATAACGTGCAAATATAAACTAAATATAAACATTTTGTAAACTTTTCGAGTTTTTAGGGTTATTTTTT
>CAZMRY010000070.1:0-7764 GCA_964568815.1 uncultured Eubacteriales bacterium
CTCTGTCCGCATTTCATATCAACCTTTAAAGGAACTGTAAGGGATACTGCATTTTCCATTTCTTCCCTTAAGATATTTGCAACTTTTTCTTTTTCTTCTTCGATGGTGTCAACAATAAGTTCGTCGTGTACCTGGAGAATTAATTTTGATTTTAAGTTTTCTTCTTTAAGTCTTTCAAAAACTCTTACCATTGCAATTTTGATAATATCTGCCGCATAACCCTGAATAGGTGCATTCATTGCAACTCTTTCTCCAAAAGACCTTAAGTTGTAATTTGAAGATTTTATTTCAGGAATATATCTTCTTCTCTCAACTGCAGTTTTAACATATCCGTTTTCTTTTGCAAACTCCACGGTCTTATCTAAATATTCCTTTATTTTAGGATATGTTTCAAAATAACTCTGAATATAGTTTTTAGCCTCTTTAACAGAAACCTTTATATCCTTTGCAAGACTGAATTCACCTATACCGTAAACAATGCCGAAATTAACCGCCTTTGCTCTTGTTCTCATTTGTGAGGTAACCTCATCAAGTGGCACTTTAAACACCTGAGATGCTGTAATAGAATGAATATCCTGCTCATTTTTAAAGGCGTTTATCATATTTCCGTCTTCTGCAATATGAGCAAGAACACGGAGCTCAATCTGTGAATAGTCTGCATCTGTAAGCACATTACCCTCAGATGCGATAAACATCTTTCTTATTTCTCTGCCAAGCTCAAGACGGACAGGAATGTTCTGCAGATTAGGCTCAGTTGAGCTTATTCTGCCTGTTGCAGTAACCGTCTGATTAAAGCTTGAATGAATTTTACCGTCTGATGGGTTTATTGTGCCCTGCAGACCGTCTGCATAAGTTGATTTTAACTTGGCATAGGTTCTGTATTCAATAATAAGGCTCGCTATATCATACTTATAAGAAAGCTTTTCAAGAACCTCTGCATTTGTTGAATAGCCTGTTTTTGTTTTCTTTTCTGCAGGAAGTCCAAGCTTTTCAAAAAGTATTTCCCCGAGCTGTTTCGGAGAATTTATATTAAACTCCTCTCCTGCCATTTCATATATCAATTTTTCTAAAACTGCAAGCTTTGATGATAGCATCTTTGAAAATTCTATAAGACTGTTTTTATCAACCCTGAAGCCCTCGTTTTCCATTGATGCAAGAACCTTTACCAAAGGAAGCTCTATATCATATAAAAGGCTCGTCTGGTAATTTTCTTCTATCTGTTTTAAAAGGGCAGCTTTCAATTCCTTAAGTGCACCTGCCGGATTGTCACATTCACCTATACCGCAAAAGCCTGCAAGAAGGTCTGAAAGAATATAATCACTTCTTGATGGGTCTAAAAGATATGCGGCAATTTTTGTGTCAAAAATTTCGCCGTCAAAATCTATATCATAGTTTCTTTTAAGGAAAACAATATCGCTTTTTATATCGTGGGATAACTTTGAAATATTCTTATCCTCAAAAACTTCTTTAATAACACCCATATACGGCATAAAGTCAAGAGGGCTTAAAAAGTCCTTTACATAAACCTTTCCCTCTTTTTCAAAAGAAAGTCTTTTGATTTCATACTCATCTTTGTCAAGTATATAATTAAAGGTGTCTTTTATGCTTATATCGGCAGGTGATGTTATATTTACAGTTTCAAAGGTTACCTTTGCACTTTCTGAAACCTCAAGGCCGAGCTTTGAGATAATACTTTTAAGCTCTAAATGGTTTAAAATATTAAACAGTTCTTCTTTCCTTGGCTCTTTAACACCCATATCCTCAAGCTTTTCATCAAGAGGCACTTCTCTGTTTATTTCAGAAAGCTGATAGCTTAAATATGCCATATCCTTGCCTTCAGTGATTTTTTTAAGGGTTGCACCCTTGAGGTCTGCTAAATTTTCGTATAAATTATCAAGGCTTCTGTATTTTTCTATTAAAGACATAGCTGTTTTTTCACCAATACCTGCAACACCGGGAATATTATCACTGGAGTCCCCCATTAAAGCCTTAACTGCGATAAATTCTCTTGGTGTAACATTATATTTTTCTTCAACTGCTTTTGCATCAAAATCGGTAGTTTCTGTATTACCCATTCTTGTAACAACAAGCTTTATAATTGTGTTTTCGGAGGCAAGCTGTAAATCGTCCTTATCTCCTGTCACGATTATACATTTATATCCTGCATCCTCGCAGTTTTTAGATACTGTGCCGATTATATCATCTGCCTCATAGCCTGATTTTTCAAGACGCATAACATTCATTGCATCCAAAACATCTTTAAGTGGCTGCATCTGTGACGCAAGCTCATCAGGCATACCTTTTCTCTGTGCCTTGTAGCCCTCATACATTTTGTGTCTGAAGGTTTTATCCTTAAGGTCAAAGGCTACCGCTGCCATATCAGGTTTTTCTTCTGCCATAAACTTTAAAAAGATATTCAAAAAGCCGTATATACCGTTGGTATATTCGCCCTTTGAGTTTGATAAAAGCCTTATTCCGTAATAGGCTCTGTTTATGATACTGTTACCGTCAAAAATCAACAATTTTTTCAAAAAAAGCACACCTTTCCTTAAATAAACATTTTACCATAAACAGAGGTTATTTGCAACAAGAATATTGTTTTGCCCAAATCGTGCAACTTGCACAAGTTTTTTGTGCAAAATGACTAACTTTTTATATTGCTTTTTGCAGTATGTTCCCTTATAATAACAGTGATTTAAAAGAAAGGCGGTGATTTTATGTCACCTTATAAATGGATAGCAGGTTACATAAAAAAGCACACCACTTCCCTTATTTTCACATTTGTATTAACGCTTTTGCATGTAGCTTTTGTTTTTATTCAGCCTATCACTCTGGGCAGTCTGATAAACAAAGTTACAAACAGCAGTGACCTTTCAGACCTATGGGTTTATGCAGCTGTTTTAATAGGGGCAATTGTCGGCAAAACCTCAATATGGTATTTGAGACAACACATTTTTGAAAAAGTATCACAGGATGCTATATTAAACATAAGAAAAAATGTTTTCAAAAAACTCCAGGAAAGTGAAGCAGAATTCTTTGAACATAACCGTACAGGCGATATTATGTCCGCTCTTTCTCTTGATACTGAAAACATAAGAGCTTTTCTTGCCGGAACAATTCCTTCTTTTATGACTCAATTTGCACTCATTATTGTAGGTATCTGTATTCTTCTTGCAGAAAGTCCCCTGCTTACATTATTTTTACTCATTTTAACACCTGTTATCGGTTATCTTTCCATAAAATACAAAACCGAAATGAAACATGTTTCTCTTAAGCTACGCAAAGACTATGCAAGCATTAATACCGTAACAGAAGAAAACATAAGCGGTAACAGAATTGTTAAAGCAAATGTAAGAGAAGCTTTTGAAGAAAAAAAATTTGAAACAAACAACAAAAATCTTTATAATACTCATATGGAAAGTGTTAAAATCTGGTGTAAATACTACCCATCAACACAATTCTTTATTGGCTGCGAAACTGTAATCTTTGTTCTTGTTTCAGGTATTTTCCTTATTAATGGTAATATGTCCCTAGGCAGTTTTACAACTATCAATGGTATATTATGGTGTGTAACAAATCCGCTTGAACAGCTCGGCTCACTTTTAGGTCAGATTGAGTCCTTTGTTACAGGAAGCTCAAAGCTTATTGCTATTGAAACTCACTCCCCTAAAATTGCAAACACACATAAAATTCTTAAAAAAGGCACAGGCATCAACGGTAAGGTTGAATTTAAAAATGTTCAGTTCAACCACGGTTCAAGCAGAGCATTAAGAGGCATATCTTTTACTGCCCGTCCGGGTATGACAGTGGCTCTTACAGGTCCTACAGGCTCAGGAAAAACAACTGTTGTTAATCTTATTGCAAGATTTTTCGAGGCGCAGCAAGGTACAGTTTATATTGACGATATAAATGTTAAAAACATTGATATAGAAACCTTAAGAAAAAGCATTTCATATGCAATGCAGGATATTTTCCTTTTCTCAGACACCATTAAAAACAATATAAAATATGGTGTTCCCGATGCGACAGATGCAGATATTGAAAGAGTTGCAAAAATCGCAAATGCACACGATTTCATTACCGCAATGCCAGATGGCTATGAAACTATTGTAGGTGAAAGAGGTGTTGGACTTTCAGGCGGACAGAGACAAAGAATTTCTCTTGCAAGAGCACTTCTTAAAAATCCGTCTATACTTATTTTAGACGATACAACCTCTGCTATTGATATGGAAACAGAGCATATGATTCAAAGTATGCTCAAGGAAACTTTCACAAACAGAACAACATTTATTATAGCTCACAGAATATCATCTATAAAAACCGCAGACCTTATTTTGGTCATGAAAGACGGCCGCATTATAGAATGGGGTACTCACGACGAGCTTATCAAACAGAACGGATACTATAAAACTGCATGCGACGACCAGTATGGCGACTTTAACAATATGAAGGATTATTTCGTTGAAATGCCTGCATATACTCCAAATTTCGGAGGTGATATAAATGGCTAAAAGAAACACAGCAACTGTTGATGAAGAGCTTACCCAAGGTATTAACCTTAAAACCTTCAAAAGACTGGGCAAATACTTAAAACCCCACACAAAGAGCATAGCATTCGTAACCTTTATTATGCTTGTAAGCTCTGTAGCATCTCTTTTAACGCCTTATCTCATAAGCCTTGCTATTGACAAATATGTTCCTGCCAAAAATGTTATTGCGATATTTATAATTGCACTTCTTATGACTGTTCTTTTATATCTTGTTAAAGTAATAATAAAGGTCAGGGCCGACATTATTAACAAAGTTGGTCAGGGTTTTGTTTATGATGTGAGAAAAGACCTTTTTGAGCATCTTCAGAAGCTTCCTTTCTCTTATTTCGATTCAAGACCTCACGGGAAAATTCTTGTGAGGGTTGTAGGTTACACAAGCTCCATTTCAAACCTTTTCTCAAATGGTATTGTGGATATTATAACAAACATCTTCACTATTATTGTAACTATAGTGTTTATGTTCTCCCTTGACTTTACTTTTACACTCATCTGTCTTTCAGGTGTTCCTGTGTTCATTGTTGTTTTACTTGTTCTTAAAAATGCACACAGAAAATCGTGGCAGACACTTTCATCTAAACAAAGCAATTTAAATGCGTACATACACGAAAGTATTTCAGGTGTTAAGGTTACTCAGGTCTTTAACAGAGAAGCGGAGGATTTAAAGCAGTTTACCGCTATTTGCAAAGACAACAAAAAATACTGGATGAAAGCAAAGCATATTGAAATGGGTATTCCCGTTGCAGTTGATATTATCACCGTATTAGTAACAGTTGCACTTTATTGTTTCGGTGCAATAGGTATGGTAAACGGAACTATCAAGCTTGGTATATTAATTGCCTTTTCATCATACATAAGCCGATTCTGGACACCAATTTCAACTCTTGCTAACTACTACAACCAGATTGTTACCTGCAGTGCATATGTAGAAAGAATTTTTGAACTTTTAGACGAACCGCTTATAATTGAAGATGCTGAAAATGCATACGACCTTCCTGAAATAGAGGGAAATGTAAACTTTGATAATGTAACTTTCAGATATGAAGAAGGCTCAAAAAACATTTTAAACAAGGTATCTTTCTCTGTGGCATCAGGTGAGAATGTGGCATTCGTTGGTCCGACAGGTGCTGGAAAATCAACCGTTGTAAGTCTTCTTTCAAGATTTTATAATATTAATGACGGTAAAATTACTATTGATGGTAACGATATAAGTAAAGCTACCCTTACTTCATTAAGAAAACAAATGGGTATTATGCTTCAGGACAGCTTTTTGTTTTCAGGCACAATTATGGATAACATAAAGTACAGTAAGCTTGATGCAACAGACGAGGAAGTTTATGAGGTAGCAAAGGCGGTTTGTGCTCACGATTCCATCATGTCACTTCCTGATGGCTATAACACAATGGTAACAGAAAGAGGGGCTTCCCTTTCTGCAGGTCAGAAACAGCTTATATGCTTTGCGAGAACACTGCTTGCCAACCCGAAAATTCTTATTCTTGACGAGGCAACCTCAAACATAGACACAGAAACAGAGCTTGCACTTCAAAAGGGGTTAAACAAGCTTTTAGAGGGCAGAACCTCATTTATTATTGCTCACCGACTTTCCACAATCAAAGCCTGCTCAAAGATTATGTATATTGCAGACGGAAACATTCAGGAAAGCGGAACACACGAAGAGCTTCTTAACAAAAGAGGCAAATACTACGAATTATATAATTCACAATTTAAGTTTTTAGGAGAAATTTAATGGATATAGTTAAAATACTTTCAGAGGAATTTGATGTTAAACCACATTTCGTACAGAACATAATCGATTTAATAGACGGCGACAATACAATCCCCTTTATAGCAAGATACAGAAAGGAAGCAACAGGCTCCTGCGACGACCAGGTGCTCCGTGAGCTTTCGGACAGACTTACTTATTTAAGAAACTTCGAAAAAAGAAAAGAAGAAATTTCTGCATCTATAACAGAAAGCGGAAATATGACAGATGAAATCGCAAAGGCTATTGAAGAGGCTCAGACTCTTGCAGCTCTTGAGGACATTTACCGTCCTTTCAGACCTAAAAAGCAGACAAGAGCAACACTTGCTAAGGCAAAAGGTCTTGAACCACTTGCAAAGCTTATTTTAGAGCAGAATACAAACTGTGACCCCTACAAAGAGGCAGAAAGCTACATTGACAGCGAAAAGGGTGTTGAAACTATTGATGATGCCATAAACGGTGCTAAGGACATTATCGCAGAAACTGTTTCAGATGATGCCTTCATAAGAGGAAAAGTGCGAAACAGCTTATCCGCAAGAGGTCTTATTTCTACCAAAAATACAAAAGAAGAAGACTCTGTTTATTCTATGTATTATGAATATTCAGAGCCTGCATCAAGAATTCCGTCACACCGAATTCTTGCCATAAACAGAGGCGAGGCAGAGGAATTCTTAAAGGTTTCAATAACAGGTGACGATGAATTTATCTTAGGCTATATAAACAGACATTTTGTAAAGGGTAAATCTGTTTGTTCAACCCTTGTAGCAGATGCCATAGAGGACTCATACAAAAGACTTATCTTCCCATCTGTAGAAAGAGAAATCAGAAACGCTTTAACAGAAAGGGCATCGGATGCGGCAATCGGTGTTTTTGCAGACAACTTAGAGCCGCTTATAATGCAACCGCCTGTTAAAAACAGAGTTTGTATGGGATTTGACCCTGCATACAGAACAGGCTGTAAAATCGCGGTATGTGACGAAACAGGTAAGGTTTTAGACACAACGGTTGTTTACCCTACCCCACCGCAGAACAAAAAAGAAGAGGCTAAAAAAACACTTACAGACTTAATCAAAAAGCACAAAATTACTTTAATTGCAATCGGCAACGGTACAGCATCAAAAGAGTCTGAAATATTCGTTGCAGAGCTTATTAAGGAAATCGGCGGTATTGAATATATGATGGTAAACGAGGCAGGTGCTTCTGTTTACTCTGCATCAAAGCTCGGGGCAGAAGAGTTCCCTGAATTTGATGTTTCTTTAAGGAGTGCAGTGTCAATTGCAAGAAGACTTCAAGACCCTCTTTCAGAGCTTGTTAAAATCGACCCTAAATCTATAGGTGTAGGTCAGTATCAGCACGACCTTCCTCAAAAGCAGTTAAGCGAAACCCTTTCCCATGTGGTTGAAGACTGCGTTAACAGAGTTGGTGTTGATTTGAACACCGCCTCTCCGTCTCTTT
>CAZMRY010000071.1:0-7557 GCA_964568815.1 uncultured Eubacteriales bacterium
AGGAAGAATACTTAAAAGATGGAGACACATTATGTGCCGACTATACTCAGACCTTTACATATGATGAAGAACAGGTACTTGGACCGAACCAGCACGAACATTCAGGTTACCACGTACTTGGATGGACTGATGAGGTAGACGGAATTGAAGCTAAGTATTTAAATTCGGACTATGTAAATGCAGAAAAAGCAGAAGATGTAGCAAAAACAAAGGTTAAAAATCTTACAACTGAAGACGGAAAAGAATTTATCTTCTACACAGTATGGCAGAATAACAATTACTTTGTTGCATATGACGGTAACGAAGCAACAAGTGGTAATATGGAAAATTCTGAACATATTTACGATGTAAAATCAAATCTTAGCAAAAATACCTACGAAAAAGTAGGTTATGACAACTTCATCGGTTGGAACTTAGTACCAAAGCAGTCAACCTTCTCAACAAGGTCAAGACTTCTTATGGCAGAACCAACAATTACTGCTACATATAAAGATGAAAACGAAATCCTTAACCTTACAGAAATTTTAGGTGATACAGTTGAAATGATTGCTGTATGGCAGCCTAATACATATTACATAAGATATAATGCCAATGGCGGAAGTGGCTCAATGAGCAATTCAACTTATCTGTATGATGAGGAAAAGGCTCTTAGTGCTAACACCTTTACATACACAGGTCACAACTTCAAAGGATGGGCAGAATCACCAAACGGAGCAGCTAAGTATTCCGATAAGGACGTTGTTTCAAACTTAACAGCTAAAAACGGAGAGACAGTCGATCTCTATGCAGTATGGGAAGAGATAAGCTATACAGTTAAGTTTGATGGAAATGGCGGAATCGGTACAATGGATGATATTGGTCCTAAGAAGTACCTTGATGAATTCAATCTTCCTGCAAACGGCTTTGAAAGAGAAGGATATACATTCCTTGGTTGGGCAAAATCAGCAACAGTAAAAGAACCTGACTATAAAGAAAAACAACAGATTTCAAAGCTCTTTGATGAAGAAGGAGTACATACTCTTTACGCAATCTGGAAGGCGAACGAATATGTTCTTACATTTGATGTTGGTGAAGGTGAAAAACTTATTCTTACACCTGAACTTGAAGCATTAGGCTACTATGAGGAAAATGGCGGAATAAAGGTTAAAGTAACCTACGACAGCACATATCCAACACTTCCAACACCAAAATGGCCAGAAGATGCAGAACCACAGATGTATTTCGCAGGATGGAAACTTAATGGAGAAGAGATTGCAACAGGTAAGAAAGTTGAAATCGTTGCTGAAGATGGGGCAACTGTAACTCTTGAAGCAGACTGGTCAGAAATTTATGTTCATGATGTTATCTTTAAGGACTATACCATAAATGAAGATGGTACAACTACTGACAGAACAGCAAAGGTAACAAACGGTGAAGCAATTGAAAAGCCTCAGGACCCTGAAAAGACAGGTTATACCTTTAATTTCTGGAGTCTTGAAGAGAAAAACGGAAGTGCTTATGAGTTTAATCCAGTTAACTATGACAAAGTTACAGAAATTAAACTTTACCCATACTTTACAGCAAATACATATACTGTAAAATATGACGGAAACGGTGCAACATCAGGCTCAACTGTTTCTTCAACTCATACATACGACCAGGAAAGCAACCTTACTAAAAACGGTTTTGTTAAGAAAGGTTATAAGTTCCTTGGTTGGGCAGGAGACTCATCTGCGATAGTTGCTGATTATACAGATGAAGAGTCAGTATTAAATCTTGCAACAAGCGGTGAAGTAGTGCTTTACGCAGTATGGGAAAGAAATGAGTATAAAGTAATTTATGACGGTAACGGTGAAGATTCAGGTACAACAAAATCATCCGTACACATTTATGATGAAGAAAAAAATCTTACAGTTAACGGTTTTGAAAAGACAGGTTACAGCTTTGAAGGTTGGGCAACAACAGCAAATGCAACAGCACCTGAATATTCAGACGGAGAAAGTGTAATAAATCTTACAACAGAAACAGAAATCACACTTTATGCAGTATGGAAAGCAAAGACCTTTAAGTTAACATTTGATGTTAGAGAAGGTAAGTCTCTTGAACTTACAGATGAACTTACAAATGCAGGTTATTATGTTGACAGTTCTACAGGCAAGATTACAGTTGATGTTGTATATGATGGAGAATATCCAACACTTCCTGTAGCTGAATATGTTGATAACACAATGACATTCGGCGGATGGTTTATTGGTGAAGAAGTAATTGTTGAAGGTGACACAGTTACAATACTTCAAGATACAGTGCTTGTTGCTGAATGGGTAGATAAGCATACTGTGATTTTCCATGATTACTATTATGATAATGGTGCATTTAAATCATTTGTCGACTATGTAGAAGACGGTTCTTATGTTACAAAACCTGCTGATCCTGAGTCAGAAAACTTCACATTCGGCGGTTGGTACACAGATGAAAACTGCACAGACGGAAATGAATATGATTTTGCAACAATTATCAACAAGATTGATGAAGAATATCAGATAATTCACCTCTATCCGAAGTGGCTTGTAACAATAAGCTTCTACTACGGTCCTGAAGCAATTGAAGATGAATTGGTTGCAGAGGTTGTAGTACCTTATAACACTATTGTTCCTGAAGAAGAAATCCCTGATTCAAGAACAGAATATGGTTACTGGAAGGATGCAAGCGTATCTCAGGTTTATGAAGGTGAAGAATACGAACATTTAATTGAGTTCTTGTGGTATGAACCAATGGGCGATGATTATGTACTCTTTGACCAGACAACTCCTGTAACAAAGAGCAAGGATGTATTCAATCTTGCAAAATATGCATCAATTTATATTGATTCAGATTTTGAGGCACTGAAAGGAGCTGTAGTAAGTACATATTACACAGAGGAAGAAGCAATCTATGAATCAATTCTTGATGTTATATTCCTTTATGACAACCTTGCGAAAGAGGTTTACGACAAGATTGACCAAAAAGAAAAAGTATTTGACAAGCTCATTGAAAAAGGTATTATTGATGAGAATTATAACATTTTAAATCAGGCGGTATTCCTTAAGTTCTCACTTACAGGCGAAGAAAACCTTGAAAGATTTGTTTATGAAAATGTAGAAAAAGAACTTACTGTTGATGCAAAGGAAAGCATTTCATCTTACCTTAACCACCTTATTGAAAAGAACGACGGTTCTGCAGAAGAATTCATTAAGGAACTTATTGATTCACTTTTAACAGGTGAAGGTAAGGAAGAAATGAAGAGCGTTCTCGGAGATATGCTCACAGAAATGGTTGACCTTGAAAAAGATGAATTCATCAAGTATGTGAATAAGTATATTGACAACTCTATTGAGGCGGGCGATACATCAAAGGTTGAAGACCTTATTCATCCGCAGATTGAAAAGCTCCTTACAGAGGCAATCGCAAAAGACTTTGTAAGAGAAATGAGCAAGGAACAGCTTACAAACTTTGTTAATATCTATGTTGGAACATTAACAGAAGATGAGCTTAAAGCAGAGGTTAAGACATATATTGACGGACTTACAGAAGAACAGATTGAGGCTGAAGTGGTTGAGTATGTCAGCGGTCTTTCAGATGATGAAATCAAGACTGAAATCACAGATTACATCAATTCTATGACAGAGGATGAGCTTAAAGCTGAAATTACTTCATATGTTGACGGTATGGATGATGCTGAATTAAGTGATGCTATCGTAGAATACATCAATACACTTTCAGACGATGACCTTAAGGCTGAAATTAAGACCTATATCACAGGACTTAGCCTTTCGGAGCAGAAAGCAAAAATCAAAGACTACTTTGGTGAGCTTACAGCTGATGAAATCAAGTCAGAAATCAAAGACTACATCAATGACCTTGATGATGATGGCAAAAAGACAGAAATCAAGAACTACATTAATGATCTTGATGATGCAGGCAAGAGAACGGAAGTTGAAAAGTATATAGACGGTCTTTCTGATGCAGAAAAAGCTCAGGAAGTAACATCATATGTTCATGGTATGGAGGACGCAGAATTCGAGGCTGAAATCAATGAATACATTGCAGGTCTTGGAGAGGAGGATGAGTTTAAAGAAGAACTCAAAAAATACCTTGAAGAAAATGATGAAGAGTATGAAAAGCTTATAAGAGAATGTCTTGGTTATGATATTGATGTAAATATCACAGATCAGGAAAAGGAAGAACATTTTGTTGATGTTGTAGATTATGTAATCACAACTCCGGGTAAGAAAACCGAGGTTACAGAAAAAGCCGCTTCATACATTACGACAGAAAAGAGAGCTGAGTATGAAGAAGAAATCATCAATAAGGTAACTGCAAACTTTGACAGCTATACAGACAGTATTGTTGACAAAGCTATGACATCAGACCTTGACAGCTACATTGACAAGGCAGCTGATAAGATACTTGCAGGCGGAAATGTTAACGATTATATCGATGATGTAGTAAACAATATTACCGCAGACTCTGAAACAACCGACACTTATGTAGACAAAACTATAGATAAAATCGCAGCAAATCCTGTTAGACTTGATTCATATATCGACAAAGCAATCAATACTATAGTTGGCGATGAAACAGAGAAAGCAAGCTATGTAGCAGATACAGCTTATTCAATAGCCACAGGCTCAGACAGAGACAGTTATGTAACAAAAGCTGTAAATACTATAGTTTCAGACGACGAGCTTAAGGGAGAGTATACAGAAAAAGCTATCGACAACATTGTATATGGTGAAGACAAAGACGAATATGTAACAAAGGCTGTTAAGAAAATCCTTGCAGGAGAAGACAGAGAAGATTACATAAACAAGACAATTGACCAGATATTTGCTGATGGCAAACAGCAGACATACATCGATAAAGCTGTAAGCAAGATAGTTGACAAAACACCTGAAGATTATTCAGATATTGACAAGCATATTGAAAATATGTTTGCAACACCAGAGAAGAAAGCAAAACTTGTTAACTACATCAACGAACAGTTTATAGAAAATCATGATTTCAGAGAAGCAGTTCTTCCTGAGGCTATCGATATGATATTTGCTAATGAAGAGTCAAAAGCAGAAGTGGTTTCAACAATAGTTGATTTCGTACTTAATGATGAAGATGCTTTAGCAGAAGTTACAGATATTGCAATTGAAGACCTTATCGAAGATGCAGAGTTCAGAGAACACACAATCGACAGAATTGCTGATTATCTTGAACATCATCCTGAAATTATGAAAGAGGTTGTAGAATTTGCAAAAGAGACAGAGCTTGGAGTATTCGTAGACGAATTTGTTCACGAGCTTATAAACTATGACCAGTTCAAGGTTTATCCCGATAACCTCTTTGTTGCCGAGGCAATCGAAAGAGCACTTGCACTTTATGACTACGACAGCTTTATGGATGAATTCATTCCTGAAAGATTTGCAGGTCTTATTCCAGACAGCATCTTAAAGCCAATCTATGATGATGCGTTAAATGGTTTCAGTACACAGCTTCATAGCGCTATAGAAGAAGCAAAACTTGGAAATACTGCATATGTACCAAGCGGTGTAACTGTTAAGTTCAACCCGATTGCAGACATTATTGTTCCTGTATTTGACAAATATCTTGAGCTTAAGGAAAAGGCTGAAGATAAGTTAGAGGGCAATGACGGTACAGCCGGAAACATATACGATCACTTCTATGATGAAAACAAGTATGTAAAAGCCCTTGTAGATTTAATCGCAATTGAAAGCTTCTTAAATGGCGATAAGTCTCTTGCAACAGAAACACATTCAGGCTACTCACTTAAAGAGTTTGACGATTATTATGAAATCATAAGAAATGCAGCTGCGCTTCTTTCAGATGCAGGTAAGTGGTATGTTGAAAACCTCCCGCAGGATAAGGCAGAAGCTGCAGAGCAGAAGCTTGCACAGAAGGTAGCTGAATATTTCAACAGCATCCTTGCACTTGTAAATACATACGCTGAAACTAAAGAGCTTCCTTCATATAAAGATGTTCTTGAAATCTTTGAAGGGGATATTCCAGACAGATTCTTTGATAAGTATGAAAGTGCACTGTCAAAGGTTGAAGCAAAAGTAGATGTGGACGGTAAGATTGAAACTGTTTATAACAAACTTGCAGAAAAGGGTATTGTATCTAAATTCAATACTGTGCTTGATAAGTTTGTAGCAAGCAAGTTCAACCGTGAAATTACAGAAGAACAGGTTCCGCTTGTTTACACATTGGTAAGAAGAACTCTCGGTTATGGAGAAGATTCTATAACAGCTGACCATATCTTCAGTGTTATGAATAAAGTGTTTACTAAGTTCAAAGTTGATGAAAACACATATGTGTTTGAAAGCAATAAGCTCAAGATAACAATTAACAGAGAGTACAGATAATTTAATAAAAAGCCCCCTGCCTGTCAGGGGGCAAGGCAAAAAGAGGTATAAAGATGAAAAAGATTATAGCAATAGTTTTAACAGTATTAATGCTTGCATCTTTTACTGTAAGTGCAACAGAAATTAAATTTACAGATGTTGCAGAAACAGATAAGGGATATGAAGCAATATACAAGCTTGTTAATGCAGGCATACTTGTTGGTGACGGAGACGGCACATTCAGACCAAATGACGGTCTTACAAGAGCAGAATTCTGTAAAATAATCAACTTGATTTTTGAGTACACAGAAGAGGCAGAAACAAACTTTACAGATGTTAAAGAAACAGACTGGTATTATAAAGATGTATTGATTGCCAGAAAAGCAGGCTACATTGCAGGCTATGGAGATGATACATTCAGAGGCGAAAATATGTTAACCAGGGAAGAAACCTGTGTTATTATTTCAAGAGTTGCAAACCTTTATAAGCTTCCGTACTACAAAGTAATCAAAGACCATGTTTCAAGCTGGGCGAAAGAATATGTTGAAAAGGTTCTTTCAAACAGACTTATGTCTTTGGAAGCAGGAGATACATTCAGAGCAACAGAAAAAATAACAAGAGCAGAAATGGCAATGGTTTCTTCAGGATTTGTAGTTGAAGAAACACCTGAAGTAAAAGAGGAAGTGAAAGAAGAAACAACACCCGTTGTTAAACCATCAGGCGGTGGTTCATCAGGCGGTGGCGGCTCATCAAGCGGAGGAAGCTCATCTGGCTCTACAGTTGACTATGCAGCACAAAATGCCGAAATGGTTTCAAGCTTAAACAGCGTGGTTAATTCTTTCAAAGTAATAGAGTTTACAGAAGATGAACAGAAAATAATAGATGCTGTTTTGGTTTGCGTAAATGATGCTCTTTCAAAAACAAACAGCGTTATAATAACAAATGAATATATCCGCGAAACTTATGCAGAAGATATTGATGCAGCTCAGGCACTCCTTAATGCAATGTCTGAAGATGCACAAAATGATTTTTCAGCTAAAGTTATCAGAAAAGTAGAAGATGAGGCATATGAATTTCTTATGGACTTCTTCTTCCCTGAAGAGTAAAAGCGGGTGAGAACATAAAAGGGTCTGTAGCAAAATTAATATTTATGCATCAAAATAAATTTTTCCGTTGTAGGGGCGGATAT
>CAZMRY010000072.1:0-7355 GCA_964568815.1 uncultured Eubacteriales bacterium
TCTTTCATGAAAGCCCTCCGTCTTTGGAATCCTGCATCATCTGTTTTTTAAGTTCGTCAAGAGACTCAAATTTCTTTTCTCCCCTTATAAACCTCAAAAAGCTTATCTGAATTTCTTCTCCGTAAAGCTCTCTGTCTATTCCTTTTATATATGCCTCAACAGATGGTTCTTTTCCGTTAACGGTAGGTCTTATCCCCACATTGACAAGAGCCTTTCTTTTTTCACCCGGAAGCTCTACCTCTGCAAGATACACTCCGAATTTAGGCAATGCCATTTCTTCCTCAGGATAAATGTTAGCAGTAGGAAAACCAAGAGTTCTTCCAAGCTGTTTACCCTTTTTGACTACGCCCTTAATAATATAATTATAACCTAAAAGAAGGTTAACTTCTTCTATCTTCCCCTCGTTAAGAAGCTTTCTTATGCGTGAGCTTGATATTATTTCGTTTTTATCTGTTACATCTTCAACTATATGGATTTCAATACCATTTTCTCTGCAAAGGTCTTTAAGGGTTTCACTTGTACCCTTTCCGCCTTTGCCAAAGGTGTAATTTCTGCCCACAACAACAGCTTTTGCATTAAGTCTGTCTTTTATTATATCTTTAACAAACATTTCGCAGGAAGTGGCGAAAAAGCTGTCATTTGTTTCCTGAATGGCTATAATTTCTATACCCTCACAGAAAATAAGTTTTTCTTTAAGTTCCTGAGAAGTGAGTATTTTACCCCTTTTATTATTTCTGTCAAAAACATAAACAGTTGATATAAGTCCTGTTTCTTGTGCCACCTTTACAGTTTCTCTCATAAGTATTTTATGGGCTTTGTGAACACCATCAAAATCTCCAAGTGCAACAACTGTTTCTTCTTTTATTTCATCACGGGGCAATAAGTATTTTTTCAATTACTTCTCCTCCGTTTTCTGTTTTATAATATCCTCTGGAGAGGTAATAACCTTTTCTGCCTCTCCTTTGTTGTAAAGCTCTTCAAACTCTTCAAGCGTTATACTGTTTTCTATAGAAAATCCGCCACATTTTGTTCTGATTAAGCTTTTCATAAAGCCGCCGCATCCAAGTTTCTCGCCAATATCATTACATAGAGTTCTTATGTATGTACCCTTTGTGCATCCGATTACCATTTCAACCTCATCACCGCTGATGTTTAAAATGTTAATGTAATTAATTGTAACAATTCTCGGTTTTCTTTCAACCTCAACGCCTTTTCTTGCAAGCTCATAGAGTTTTTTACCGTCGATTTTTATAGCAGAATACATTGGCGGTATCTGTGATATTTCACCGACAAAGCTTTCTACTGCTTTTTCTATCTGCTCATTTGTTACATTGACCTCTTTTTGTGCAAGAATTTCTCCCTCACTATCCTGAGTTGTTGTTGAAACGCCTAGCTTTAAAACTGCTTTATATTCCTTGTCTGAGTCCATAATGAGCTGAGAAAGCCTTGTTGCCTCTCTGCCTATACATACAGGAAGAACTCCTGTAGCCAATGGGTCAAGAGTTCCTGTGTGTCCGACTTTTTTAATTTTAGTTATTCTTCTTATTACCGCAACGGCAAAATGAGAAGATTTTCCAATTGGTTTGTTTATACAAACTACTCCGGTCACTTTATATAAGCTCCTTTGCTGCTTTAACTATTTTTTCTTTAACCTCAGAAATACTACCTTCTATAGTACATCCCGAAGCCCTTATATGTCCCCCTCCGCCGAATTTACCTGCAAGAGCGGTTGCATCAACATAGTTATTTGTTCTTATGCTGATTTTAAATAAATTGTCTTTCCATTCTTTAATGAGAAGTCCGATTTCAACACCCTCAACACTTCTTGGAAAACCTGCAATTCCTTCAACATCCTCATAAAGACAGCCGATTTTGTCCATAACTTCCTTTGTTATGCCAACAACGCAGATTTTACCCTCTTCAAAAAGCTCAAAGCTATTCATTGCATAGCCTTTTATTTTGATTTCATTAACCATCAATGTGTCAAAAAGCTTTTTGTTAACCAAAACGCTGTCTGCACCAAGCTCAATAAGTCTTGATGCAATCATATGGGTTTTTGAGCTTGTGTTCTGATACTGAAATGAGCCTGTATCAGATGCAATAGCACCATATAAAAGTGTTGCAGTTTCCTTTGAAATAAGGAAATTGCCCATCTGTGTTAAATCATATATTACTTCCCCTGTGGCAGATGCATCAGGAACTACGATATTTTCCTTTGCAAATCTGCTGTTTGATGCGTGGTGGTCAATAGATACTGTATTTTCTGCATTTTCAAAAACTTCAGCGAATTCACCAAGTCTTTGTAAATCTCCGCAATCAAGAGCAATGAATAAATCAAAACCTCTGTCTTCATAAACAGTTAAATACTCTGCATCGTAAATTTTTGGCATAAATTTAAGTCTTTCAGGGATTTTCGTATCAATAAACACTGTTACAGTTTTACCGAATTCCTCTAAAATTCTCTTTAATGCAAAAACTGAGCCAACCGCATCTCCGTCACAGTTAACATGACAGAAAAGAGCAATGTTTTCCGCGGATTTGATTAAATCAATTACTTTCTTCATCTTCGCCACCGCTTATATTTAAATCATTTATGATTTTGTTTATGTGTGTTCCGTATGCAATAGAATCGTCAAGAACAAAAGTAAGGCTTGGAATATATCTTATTTTCATTCTGCTTCCAAGCTCTCTGCGTAAAAATCCGCTTGAACTGTTAAGTCCTTCAACTGCAAGCTTTCTTTTTTCATCATCTGCCATAACAGATGTGAAAATCTTTGCATACTTTAAGTCCTTTGTAACATTAACAGCTGTAAGTGAAATAATACAGCCATCAAGTCTTGGGTCTTTGAGAGAGGAAATCATAAAAGAAAGCTCTCTTTTGATTTCCTCATCTATTTTCTGTTGTCTGAATTTTGCCATAAATCAGTCTGTAATCTCTTCCATAATAAAGGATTCAACTACATCTCCTTCTTTAATATCATTATAGTTTTCAATGCCAACACCGCATTCATAACCTGATGCAACTTCCTTGACATCGTCTTTAAATCTCTTAAGTGAAGATAAAACGCCTTCGTGGATAACAATACCGTCACGAACAATTCTAACACTTGAGTTTCTTGAAATCTTACCATCCTGAACATAAGCACCGCCGATTGTACCAACGCCTGAAACCTTGAATGTATTTCTGATTTCTGCGTGACCCTGAACAACCTCTTTGAACTTAGGTTCAAGCATACCCTTCATAGCAGCTTGGATTTCTTCGATAGCATCGTAGATAACTCTGTAAAGTCTTAATTCAACCTCTGCTCTTTCTGCAGATGCTGCAGCGTTTGCGTCAGGACGAACATTAAAGCCTACGATAATTGCATTTGATGCAGATGCAAGCATAACATCGCTTTCGTTAACCGCACCAACACCGCCGTGAATAACACGAACACGCACTTCTTCGTTTGTAAGCTTTTCAAGTGACTGCTTAACAGCTTCAACTGAGCCCTGAACATCGGCTTTTACGATAATGTTAAGGTCTTTAAGCTTACCTTCTTCAATCTGTGCAAAGAGTGAATCAAGAGATGCCTTCTGATTTGATTGTATTGCTTCTTCTTTCTTCTTTGCAATTCTTTCGTCAAGAACATCTCTTGCTTTCTTTTCGTCCTCAACAACATAGAACAAATCTCCGCCTGAAGGAACTTCTGAAAGACCTAAGATTTCAACAGGAACAGAAGGTGTTGCCTCTGTTATTCTTCTTCCCTTTTCGTCTATCATAGCACGAACCTTACCCATTGCAGTACCTGCAACTATTACATCACCGATTTTAAGTGTACCGTGCTGAACAAGAACTGTTGCAACAGGACCTCTGCCCTTATCAAGCTTAGATTCAATAACAGTACCTCTTGCCATTCTGTCAGGGTTAGCCTTAAGCTCTTTCATATCTGCTGTAAGAAGAACCATTTCAAGAAGCTCTTCAATACCCATTCCCATTTTTGCTGAAACATTAACACAGATTGTATCACCGCCCCATTCTTCAGGGATGATTTCATGTTCTGTAAGCTCCTGCTTAACCTTTTCAGGGTTAGCTGTATCTTTATCGCACTTGTTGATTGCAACGATAATGCTTACGCCTGCAGCTTTTGCGTGGTTGATTGACTCAATAGTCTGTGGCATTATACCATCGTCTGCGGCAACAACAAGGATTGCAATATCAGTAACCTGTGCACCTCTTGCTCTCATAGCCGTGAAAGCTTCGTGACCCGGTGTATCAAGGAAAGTAACCTTTCTGTCCTTAACAGGTACCTGATAAGCACCGATGTGCTGTGTGATACCGCCTGCCTCACCGTCTGTTACATGAGTGCTTCTGATTGCGTCAAGAAGACTTGTTTTACCATGGTCAACATGACCCATAACAACAACTACAGGTGGTCTTGGTTTTAAATCTTCTTCTTTATCTTCAATATCAAGTGTTAAAGAATCTTCTGCTGTAATGATGATTTCTTTCTTAACCTCTGCTCCGAATTCTTCTGCAATTAAGTAAGCTGTATCAAAGTCAATTATATCTGAAACAGCTGCCATCTGACCAAGTCCCATAAGCTTTTTAATAACTTCAACAGCTGTTTTCTTAAGTCTTGATGCAAGCTCGCCTACAGAAATTGCTTCAGGAATTTCAACCTCGAGTTTAACAGGTTTGATTTCCATTTTCTTAACAGGCTGAAGCTTTTTCTTGTTTTCTTTTCCGAAACGGTTCTGACCCTTTTTAATCTTCTGCTTACTCTGCATATTATCTCTCATTCTGTCAGAAACAAGGTCTTCAAGTCTTTCGCGTCTTTCGATTTTGCTTACATCAATAGCCTCTGTTCTTGTGTTAACAACAACATTAACTCTTTCTTTCTTTTCTTCCTTTGGTTTATTTTCCTTTTTCTTGTTAGGAAGAAATGGTTGTGGATTTGAAGGCTTTTTCTCCTTTTTAGGCTCTTCTTTTTTAGGTTCTGCCTCAGGCTCAGCCTTCTTTTCTTCTTTCTTTGGTTCTTCTTTTTTAGGCTCTTCCTTTTCAACAAAGCCGTAGCCATTGTCTTTGTTAGGAATTTTAAATTCTCCGCCCTTGTCAAAATCCTTAGAAAGCTTTTCTATAATCATATTAAGATGTTTTTCTTCAAGTGTTGACTTTGTTGTCTTAACTTCAACGCCAAAGCCTGCCATAATAGCAATGATTTCTTTACCCTGTATACCAAGCTCTTTAGCTATATCACTGACTTTTACATTTACCATATTAATTCCTCACTTTCCTTTACAATTGCGTCTGCAAAGTTTTTATCCGTTACTACTGCCACAGAACGGATATCCTTACCCGTAAACTTACCGAGCTTTTCTTTAGACTCCACACAGATAACAGGAACATCATATTTTTTAAAGGTGCTTGCCGTACTTTCTGCTGTTTCCTTTGTTATAATAACAAGCTTTGCCTTTTTTGTTTTAACTGCCTTTTCACAAAGCTCAATGCCTGTAATAACCTTTCCTGCTCTGTTTGCAAGACCTATAAGCCTTAAGGCTTTATCGTTTTCCATTTAGTATCTCCTTAGCTTCATTAAACAAGCCTTCGTCTATAAAGAATTTTAAAGCTCTGCCTGTTTTTTTGTTTTCTGTTGCTTTTGTAAAGCATTCAGCTGAACAAATATACAGACCTCTGCCTCCGCTTTTGTAGCTTTTGTCTATAATCACACCGTCATTAATTTTTGCAATTCTCAGAAGTTTATACTTTGGGAACATATTTCTGCAAACGGCGCACATTCTTTCATTTACCTTATCGTTCATATCAAAAATCAAAAGTGATATTATCTTCAGGCTTGATATCTATTTTCCAGCCTGTGAGCTTTGCAGCAAGTCTTGCGTTCTGACCTTCCTTACCGATAGCAAGTGAAAGCTGGAATGCAGGAACAGTAACCTTGCACATTTTTTCACCTTCAACGATTTCCATAGAAACAACCTTTGCAGGGCTGAGTGCCGCCGCAATAAATTCTTTTGGGTCTTCGCTCCAGTTAACAATGTCAATCTTTTCGCCGCCGAGAGCATCAACAACTGCCTGAACTCTCTTGCCCCCCTGACCTACACATGAGCCAACAGGATCAACATTTTCATTTTCCGAATAAACTGCAATTTTTGTTCTTGAACCTGCTTCTCTTGAAACAGCCTTAACAACAACAGTACCGTCCTGAATTTCAGGAACTTCGTTTTCAAAAAGCTTTGCAACAATACCCGAATTGCTTCTTGATACAATATATTCAGCACCATAGTTAGTTTTGTTAACTTTTATAACATAAAGCTTAAGTCTGTCGCCCGGCTTGAATTCTTCGCCTTCAACCTGTTCAGAAGGTGGAATGATAGCCTCACTTCCGCCTCCGATATCAACTACAATGTTTTTCTTGTCAACTCTTCTTACAACACCTGTTAAAACTGTGTTTTCCTTCTTACTGCCTTCTTTGAATTTCTTTTCGCTTTCAGCATCTCTTAATTTCTGAACAACAACCTGTTTAGCTGTCTGTGCGGCAATTCTTGAGAAAGGTCTCTGGTCAATTTCTTCAACGATTACATCGCCGATTTCATATTCAGGATTAATTTCTCTTGCCTCGTCAAGGTCGTATTCACCCTCAAGACCCATACCGTTTTCAACAACAGGTCTGTGTCTGTAAACCCTGATGTTTGCTGTTTCTCTGTCCATGCTTACAACAATGTCTGCACCTTTCATACCTGCAGAGCTTTTCTTGTATGCAATCGCAAGAGCTGTTTCAATGGCTTCAAACATATATTCTCTGCTGATGCCTTTTTCTTTTTCAAGCATTGTTAATGCACTAAGTAATTCATGATTATCCACTTTCTTTATTCCTCCTTAAAATTCTGCCACAAGTCTTACTGAGGCAACCTTTTCATTTTCAATTTTAATTTCTTCACCTGCATCAATAACGAGAAATTCATCGTTTCTTTCAACAAGTATTCCTTCAAGCTTTTTACTGCCTTCTACTGCCTTGTAAAAGCTTGCAAGTACCTTTTCGCCTTTAAAGCGGTCGAAATCTCTCTGTCTTTTAAGCTGTCTTTCAATTCCGGGAGACGAAACCTCAAGATAACTGTAATCAACATCTTTCTCATCTAAAATATCCTGCAGCGGTCTGTGAACATTTTCGCAATCTTCAATGTTAACTCCGCCCTCAATTCTGTCGATAAAAACTCTGAGCATATAATCACTGCCCTCTTTTTTAAACTCAACATCATAGATGAAAAGTCCGAACTGTTCTGCAATCGGAGTTGCCAGTTCTTCAACCATCACTTCAATCCTACTTGCCATTTTCTCACTCGTTAACTCCTTTCACAAA
>CAZMRY010000073.1:0-7353 GCA_964568815.1 uncultured Eubacteriales bacterium
TAATAAAACGATTGATAATCGTTTTTAGGCGAGTGGTGTGAGTCGGGTACTGAAAAGCTTTGCTTTTCAGTCGACGAGCAGGAAAGACGCAACGCGGATTTATCCCTACATCTCCGCCAAGAAAAAGAGATAATTTTACTTTCGGTAAAATTATCTCTTTTTCAGTTATATTTGCCTGTCGGCAAGTTATATTGCTACGCAGTTATATTCGGCTTCGCCGAGTGATATTGTGCTTCGCACAGTTTGCGGCAAATATAAGAACCTGTCTGCGACAGAACCTTGTTATTCGCTTTGCTCATAATAATATCACTAAAACCGTAAGGCTTTGATGTCACTTTTGCTTTTGCAAAAATATCACTCCAAAGAAGTTGGAATATCACGGCAATAATTGCATCTATTATGAACGTGAAAGCCATCTTCCTCGGCATTGGCAGTTCGTCATACATAGCTTTGAAAAGCCCTGTCAAAAATTCTCTGTCATCTGCATTTTACAATCATTTCAGTAATATCAGTAAGCACAAGCTCACCCTTTTGATTAAATACTTTAAATGTAAGCTCAACAATGCCGTTTTTCTCGTTTCGTTTAGTGAGGCTTGATACGGTGCAGGTGCTTGTTAAAACATCATCCGCAAATACTGGCTTATGCCATTCAATTTTTGTGGATTTGCCTGCAAGAAGTTCATCACCTGCCAAATCAATTTCAAGATATTTTGCCCATACGGACATAAAAGACATAACACCGGGTGCAATAAGCTTACCGAAGAAAGTGGTTTTTGCATATTCTTCGTCGGTGTGAAGGGGAATGTTGTCATACTTTTTTGCAAAGTCTATCATATCATCTTTGTTTATAACCGCAGGCTCAATTTTTGTTTCAGTGCCTAATTTAAATTCTTCAAAAAACATTGTATCAACTCCTGTATTTATTATAACATAATATAACCTTAAAATCAAATTTAATTAATAAAATAACGGTGCTTGGAGCACCGTTTCAATATGTGATTTTAATTGTTTTATCTGCTGTTTCATCAGGGATAACTGTTATTGTGCAGATATTTTTATCTGTCATTTTTGCTATACCGCAGTCACAGGAAAAAGCATAGTCCTTATCTGTGTAAAGATAAAGATTGTATGGAGTATCTTTTATGACTGAGGCAGTTACAGAAACAGAATTATCTCCATAAACCAAATCTTTGATTTCTGCTGCACCCTGAGAAATATGCCTTGATGTGCTCAAAAGCTGAACACCGCCTTTTTTCTTTTTCAGGCAGTAAATTTTAGTTTCGCAGGGTTTTAAATCCGCTTTTAAAGAAGATGCAAAACCAACAAAAGCTTTATTATTATAGTCAAAAACAAGGACATCATCATATATTCCAAGCTCTTTAAAATCAAGAACCTTTGTTACCTCATTTTCAGTTGTGTTGAATATGGAGACAACATTATAGCGGTCAAAGGGGAGAGCTATGCTTAAATTTGAAACAAGAACCTCATCAAATTTTGTACTCTCAAGATTTTTAGGCCTGATGTCTAAAACAGGCAGACATTCTTTAAGCAGAGGAATTCTGCTTTCTTCAAGAGAGGGAAGATTGTCACCAAAATTAAGCGGCAGACCAAGCATAGAAACAAAATATATTCTTGACTGAGCCTGCTCAAAGGTGTTGAATTCTTCACGGAGAACAACATTATCAGGGTCTGCATATAAAACATTGTTGTGAAGAGGTAAAAATCTTAATGTTCTGCCTGCTCCCTCTTTTAAGAATTCTTCCCATTTGAAAATGTCCTCACCAACACGCCCTGCATCAAAAATGTCAGATGCCCACAAAATATCCGAATCCTTAGGACAGGAACAGGAAAGCATATACATATCCTTTCCAAGAAACTCTCTTGTCTTTTTAATCATATTTCTGTATGCTTCTTTTGTGGTTAAAGAAGGGTTGTACATTTTGTCGTGGAATTCGTCGTGATAATTCATTGAAATAGGCAGAGTGTCAAACTTTACAGCCTCATACCCCCAGTCAAATACCTGCTGAAGTGCCATAGGCAGAAATTCTTCAAGATATTTCGGATGGCTGAAATCATAAAAATACTGTCCGCACCAGGAAACCTTCTGAGTTAAAATGATTTCAGGGTTTTCTTTTGTGTATTTGTTGTGAGACATATCGTGGGTAAAACCAATCCAAAGAGCAGGAATAAAGCCTGCCTCTCTTATTTTATCGGCTATGTACTTAAGACCATGGGGATATTTTTCAGGGTCGGGATTAAAGGTGTCAACACCGTCATCTCTTACACCGTCTAAGGAATTATGATACCATTCCCAGTCAACCCATATGGTGTTTGCACCGAAGTCTTTAAGATGTTTTTTCTGCCACTCAACATTTTCAAGAACTGATTTTTCACCTGCATCAAACTTAACTGCATACCAGGTCATCCAGCCCGCAGGCGGAACAGGGAAGGTGCAGTTTTTGTTAATCTTACCATAATCAATGCTGTATCTGTCTGAAAGAATATTTCTCTTTACAGAAATTAATGTTTCTTTTTTCAGGGTACAGGTATAGCAACCCTTGTTAAAATCGTAATCAAATTTTCCATTAATGCAAAGAGCGCTGTCTGTATCCCTGCTGTAAAGACAGTTGTCCTCAGGAGATACCGCAGGTCCGTATGCCATATTAACGGTTTTGCTTTCTTCAAGACACATAGCAAAACAGTCATCATCTGTCTTTAAGTAGGTATCAATCTCTTTTGGAAGTGATATTTTTATTCCATTTCTGTTTAATGCAAAAGTAACAGTGAATTCATCATAGACAACTGATAAGATGTTTTCATCAGCAGTTTGTTTTCTTTCAACCTTAAAAGAAAGGTTTTCACAAAGGGGAGCACTTTTCAATGCGCCCTTATTAATCTCAAAACAGTGGTTATGGTAGTTAACCTCATAATCACCATAGCTTACATATAAATTATCCATATTAAAATACATCAATTTCAAAACCTAAGTAAGTTTCAAATGCCTCTTTTATTACTTCTTTTAAATCGCCGTATGTAATGCAGATGTGATGCTTATAGCCGTTTTTGGCCATATAGTTTGCAATACCATTAATGTTTTCTTTTTCAACAACCTTACCGCTGCCGAAAAATTCTTTTTCAATGTTATCGTCTGTGAAAGTGCCGTCAGAAATAAAGGCTTTTACTTTTCCTTCTTCAGTTCTTATGCTGCCGAAAGTGATTTTGCCTTCAAAAAGCTCACCCTTGTTAACACCAACACCTGAGCCTTCACCATAGGATTTTTTAAACATAAGATGCTCTATTGTCTTTCCTTTGCCTTTCATCATTGAAATAGCCATAGGTCCGCAATGGAACATAATTGCCTTGTTTCTGTCATTTCCAAAGTTATTGTTAAAGTCTAAAAGTGTGCAAGGTGCATCAGCAGCCAAAGCCAAAGCTCTCATCATAACAGCGTTTGAAACGTCTGTTTCACAGGCTGTTGCAATACCTTTTTCATTTAATATACCAACATTTGTGCAAGGAGCGATACCCATAACAGTCTGGAATTCAGGCCAGCATCTTACAGCCATTGCAGAAAGTTTGTACTCCTTTGCAATATCTTCTAACACAACCTGAAGTTTTGCCATTTTATCGAGCTTTTCTTCAGGATAACCCTCAAATACAGTTACATTGTTTATTTCAGCCTTCATTATATTCATCTGTTCATCAGTAACTTTTTCAACTCTGCTGAAAATTTCGCTCAAATCAAAGGTTTCAACATTAATACCTTTGTTCTGAAGGGCGATTTCGTCAATTCTCACTGTTTTAAAAGCAGAAGTTCTTGCACCGATAATACCAACATTAAAGCCTTTCATTCCGTTAACAACTCTGCATACTGCGGCAAAATCAAAAAGGTCCTTTTTAAAGCTGTCGCTTGATGGTGCAGATGTGAAATCAGAGGTTAATGTGAAAGGAATTTTCGCCTGTCTTAAAGCGTTACACATAGCAAACTTTCCGCACATTGAATCTCTTCTGTGAGCAAAATCCATTTTTCCTTCTTCATCAGGAAATGCCTGGATAAGAACAGGTACACCTGCATCTTTAAGTGCAACCATAGCACCGTTTTCATCACCAAAGTTAGGGAGTGAAACAATGATACCGTCATACTTTCCTTTGTTTTCTGCAAGAAAATCTGCAAAAATTTTACCTTCTGCAGGTGTTTCTACAGCTCCAAAACGCATATCCTTGCTTTCAGCTAAAATGTAATCAAATCCGCATTCTTCAAGAACTGCACAAAGCTCCTTTCTTGAATCGTCAATAAGTTCGCCCGGGAAAAAACCTCTGTTTGCGAAATATAATGCAAAAGTCATATTCAATTCCTCCTTTTTTTCTCATTATAAAGATTTGTGAGCAAGTAAAATAGTAAAATTATTCTCCGAAAATAGTAAATTTGTTTTAAAGGGGCAAAATTCCACATTTTTTGATTGACTTTTAGAGTTTTAAAAACTATACTTATATTGCGGGGTGAGGTTATGATTATTAACTATGATATTGAAACAATTGAAGAGTTTTTAAGTCATTTCAATAAAATAACCAATCTTACCATAAGCTTCTGGGACACCGAGCTTAATCAGCTTACATATCAGCCAACTGTTATGCCAAGGTTTTGCAGTCTTATAAAAAGCTCACCTGAGGGGAAAAAGAGATGTTTTATGTCAGATAATGCTCTTTGCAGTAAATGTAAAGAAAGCCTTATCTCAGAAACTCATAAATGCCACGCAGGTCTTGTGGATACAGCAGTGCCCATTATGTTTGATGATAAGCTTTTTGGATTTATAATGTTTGGTCAGGTAAAAGACCCAAAGCATCCCAAAAGCACCTTTGAGGAAATCAAAAAGCTTGGGGAAGAGCTTTCATTACCTGTGTATGAGCTTTATGATGCCTATAACAGCCTTTATAGCTTTGACGGTGAAATTATAGAGTCTGCATCCAAAATTTTAAATGCAACTATGTATTATCTTTATTCATCAGGCTGTAAGTTTACCGAAAACGAGCTTATTACAAGAATTGACAAATGGATAAGCGACAATTTGAGCTCAGCAATATCAGTAAGCATAATCTGTCACGAATTTGATGTTTCAAAAAACAAGCTGTATGCTTTGTGGAAAAACAGATTTGAAGTCACAATAGGGGAGTATATACTTACAAAAAGAATGAAGAAAGCAAAAAAACTGCTTTTTGACAGTGAATATAAAATAAACGAAATATGTACAATGGTGGGAATACCTGATTATAACTATTTTTCAAAGGTATTTAAAAAATATTATGGTACACCGCCAAATAAATTCAGAAAAAATTATAAATAGAAAGGATGAATATTATGAACAAACTTGGTATTTTTATGAATTTCTGGGAGAAAAACTGGGATGCCGACCACGAAAAGTATATTAAAAAGGCGGCAAAAATCGGTTATGATGTCCTTGAATTTCAGGCACAGCCACTTCTTGAAATGAGTGACGAAAAATTAAAAACACTTAAAAAAATCGCAGATGAAGAGGGGATTGAACTTACATACAGCTTAGGTCTTGACAGAGCTTATGATGTTTCATCTCCTGACGAAAAAGTAAGACTCGGCGGAGTAGACTATCTTAAGAGAATAGTTGAACAAATCGGTAAAATGGACGGAACACTTTTATCAGGTGTAAGCTATGCAGGCTGGGGAACACCTTCTTATGTTTTAAATGATAAAAGACCTCTTCTTGAAAACAGCCTTAAGAGTATGAGAGAAATTATCAAGGCTGCAGAAAACAACAATGTAACCTACTGTGTAGAGGCGGTTAACAGATTTGAAGGCTGTCTTATAAACACAGCACAGGAGGCTCTTGATTATGTTGCTCAGGTAGACAGCAAAAACATCGGCGTACTTCTTGATACATACCATATGAATATTGAAGAAAATTCAATCTCAGATGCAATCAAGCTGGTTGGTAAAAAGCTTACAAGCTTCCATACAGGCGAAAACAACAGAACAGCACCGGGCAGAGGTCATCTTGACTGGGACGAAATTTTCTCAGCACTTAAGGAAATTGATTACAAAAACAGAATTGTCTGTGAGCCTTTTGTTATGCAGGGCGGAGAAGTTGGAAGGGATATAAAGGTATACAGAGACCTTCTTGAAAATCCAACAGAAGAAAGAATAGATGCAGAAGCAAAATATATTCTTGAATTTGAAAAAGCAATGCTTACAAAATACAATATGAATTAAAATAAGCAAATGACATAAAATAATCAAAAAGAAAAGAGGATTATTTTATGTGCACAGCAATTAGTTTTAAGAAAAAATTTAATTATTTCGGCAGAAACTTGGACTACGAACATTCATTTGGAGAAAACATAGTAATAACTCCAAGGAATTATGAATTCAATTTCAGGAACTCTGAAAAGAGTGACAGTCATTATGCAATTATAGGAATGGCAACGGCTGTTGAAAATTATCCTCTTTATTTTGATGCTACAAATGAAAAGGGGTTAAGTATGGCGGGCCTGAGCTTTCCTGATTTTGCAGAGTATATGCCAAAACAGGGAGGTAAGGTTAATATTGCCTCCTTTGAATTTATACCTTATATTTTGTCAAGGTGTGATAGCCTTGTATCTGCAAGGGAAATGCTGAAAAATATAAATATAACAAGAGAAGCCTTTAACACAGAGCTTGAAACATCGCCGCTTCACTGGATTATAGCAGACAAAACAGGAGCGGTAACAGTAGAGCAGACTGCAAAAGGTCTTGTTATTATCGAAAATAAAGCAGGCGTTCTCACAAACAGCCCTGATTTTGATAAACAGATGTTTAACTTGAATAACTATCTTAATCTTTCTGCAAAAGAGCCATGCAGTACCTTTGGTTGCTTACTTGATTTAAAACCATACAGCAAAGGTATGGGAGCAATAGGACTTCCTGGAGATCTGTCCTCAATGTCAAGATTTGTAAGAGCAACCTTTATGAAACATAACTCTGTATGTGCAGATAACGAAATTGAGGCAGTAAATCAGTTTTTTCATATTCTTTATTCAGTATATCAGCCAAGAGGCTGTTCTTTTTCAGACAGGGGAAGTATGCTTACACATTATACTTCCTGCTGTAATACAGATAAAGGTATTTATTACTATACAACTTATAACAACACAAGTATAAATGCAGTTGATATGTATAAGGAAAACTTAAACAAAGAAGAACTTATAGTTTTTAACCTTATAAAAACCAAAAGTTTTCATATGCAGAATTGAAAAATGCTCCGATAAGGAGAAGTGTCCTTAGGGACACTTTCAGACCGTCGATAAACCCTGTTTTGCATCAAGCAAAGCAGGGTTTTATGTAGT
>CAZMRY010000074.1:0-7005 GCA_964568815.1 uncultured Eubacteriales bacterium
AAGGTGTTGAGCAAAGCGAAACGGATGAGGTGTAAAGGACTTTGTCAGCAGTCTGTGGGCGGATAAAATCCGCCCTTTTTTCATAATGATTTTTCTGCTAATTCATTAACAGCATTCATAAGACTGTTCATAAGATTTTCTGCATCATCGTTTGATTTACCTTCGACAAAGAAATAGAATTTAATTTTTGGTTCTGTGCCTGAAGGTCTTATAATAAATCTTCTGCCGTCTTCAAGAATATATTCAAGAACATCAGCTTTCGGAAGATTGATTGTTTCTTTTTCTCCTGTCTGAGCATTAACCTTTTCACTTTTACTGTAGTCGCTGTATAAGACAACCTTTTTACCGTCTGCCTCTTTAACAGGATTTTCTCTGCAAAGCTTCATAAAATTCTTTATTCTTTCTGTTCCGTCAATACCCTCTAAGGTGATTGATTTCTGAACTTCCTTAAAGAATCCGTACTTTTCATAAAGAGACTGCATGGCATCAAAAAGAGTCATATTTTTAGTCGCATAGTATGCCGCCATCTGGGCAATAAGCATTGATGCAACAACAGCATCTTTATCTCTTGCATATGTTCCTGCAAGATAACCATAGCTTTCTTCAAAGCCTAAAATATATCTGTTTTCTTCGCCTTTTTCTTCAAGGTTTTTTATGATTTCACCAATGTACTTAAAGCCTGTTAAAACATTTTTCATTTCAATTCCGTAGCTGTTTGCAATTTTTTCGGCCATAGGTGTTGAAACAATAGTTTTTACAGCGATTGGGTTTTCAGGCATTGTTTTTGCCTCTGCTTTACTCTTTGCAATAAAGTCCATAAGAAGTGAGCCAATCTGATTTCCTGTAAGAGGAACAAATTTGCCCTCAGGATTTTTAACCATAACACCAACACGGTCACAGTCAGGGTCTGTTCCTATTATAAATGTAGCATCCACATCATATGCAAGCTTTTCTGCATAAACAAAGCCTTCTGGATTTTCAGGGTTAGGTGATTTAACTGTTGAAAACTGTGGGTCAGGCTCTTCCTGTTCCTTAACCACATATACATTTTCAACTCCCACCATTTTAAGAATTCTTCTTACCGGAATATTTCCTGCACCATGGAAAGGGGTGTATACGACATTGAGCTTATCAATGTTTTCACTTGCCACCCTTTGTTTTACAACCTCATTTAAGTACGCCTCTTCAACGCTGTCTCCCACCATAACAAGAAGCTCTTTTGTTATGGCATCAACTTTGTCAGTTATTTTAATATCTTCAAAAATATCTATACTGTCAATGTACTCTAAAACTTTGTCTGCGTAAAGAGGAGGCATCTGTGCGCCGTCTTCCCAATATACTTTGTATCCGTTATATTTAGCAGGATTGTGGCTTGCAGTTATCATAATACCCGCAATACAGTTTAAATGTCTTACTGCAAAAGATAATGTCGGAACAGGATTAAGCTTATCAAAAAGATATGCCTTAATTCCGTTTCCCGCAAGAACTTTTGCCGTTTCCAATGCAAACAAATCAGAATAAAGTCTTGAGTCGTAGGAAATTACAACACCTCTTTTTGCAGCATCTTCGCCACAGCTTGCAATATACATTGCAAGACCCTGTGTTGCCTTTCTCACGGTATATACATTCATTCTGTTTATTCCGGCACCGATAATACCTCGAAGACCTGCTGTACCAAACTCTAAATTTTTATAAAATCTTTCTTCTATTTCTTTCTCATCTGCAGATATGCTAATGAGCTCTTTTCTTGTTTCTTCATCAACAAAAGGGCTTTCGCACCACTTTTCATACTCTTTGATTGCTACCATTTTAAATCTGCCTTTCATTATAAGTCTATTTAGTAATATAATATACTATTTTTCACATAAAGTCAATAATTTATGAATAATCCCACCTATATAATTTCATAATATAACCAAAGACTTTTGGTATAAAAAGGAGAATTAAAATGAATAAAATCAAAAACACCCAGATTGTTACCTTCTCAGACACAAAATCCCCGTACTTCAAAGAAGCTCTTTTTATTTTAAAAGACAAGGTTGTTGCATCAGAAGAAGAACTTTTAAACGAGGCCATCAAAATTGTGGCAGATTACAGTACCTCACTTACTAAAAAGAAATCTCCTGTTTTGAAAATTATTTTAAAAACATTAACCTCTGTTCTTGCAATTTTTGGCATTATTTCTTTTTTTAAATAATATTCAATAATTTTTCAAAAAACACTTTACAAAAGAAGATTTTTGTGATAATATAATTCTAACCTTCGGCTATGGATGAGGAGTTTTCCGGCCCATATCATTGTCGATGGCGATTTTTAAAAATACTTGGAGGTATTCAAAAATGGAAAAAGAAGTAAAACAGCAAATCATTGCAGAAAACAAAATTCACGCTACAGACACAGGTTCACCTGAAGTTCAGATTGCTATTCTCACAAACAGAATCAATCACTTAAATGAACATTTAAAGGTTAACAAAAAAGACTTCCATTCAAGAAGAGGTCTTCTTAAAATGGTTGGTCAAAGACGTGGTCTTTTAGCATATCTTCAGAAGAAAGATATCGAAAGATACAGAGCAATTATCCAGAAGCTCGGCTTAAGAAAGTAGTGAATAACATGGGGGCTATAATTTTTTATAACCCCCTTTTGTTTTGTCAGTAATAAAATTAAAAATATATTAAAATCTGTCATGAGGGCAGATAACATATGCTTTTCGGCATATGAGAAAGGAAGTTTTTATGTTTAAGACATTTGAAACCACCTTAGCAGGCAGACCACTTGTTGTTGAAACAGGCAAGATGGCACAGCTGGCTAACGGTTCATGCCTTGTAAGATACGGTGACACTGCAGTACTCGCTACAGCAACCGCATCTGCAAAACCAAGAGAAGGTGTTGACTTCTTCCCCTTAAGCGTAGACTACGAAGAAAAGCTTTATTCAGTAGGTAAAATCCCTGGAAGCTTCATCAAAAGAGAAGGTAAGCCAACAGAGGCGGCTATTCTTGCTTCAAGATGTATTGACCGTCCTATGAGACCTTTATTCCCTAAGGATTTAAGAAATGATGTTTCTATCGTTACAACCGTAATGAGCGTTGAACAGGACAATTCTCCTGAAATCGCTGCTATGGTTGGTGCTGCAACAGCAGTTGCTATTTCAGACATTCCTTTTAACGGACCTGTTGCATCTGTTTTTGTTGGTTTAATTGACGGACAACCTGTTATCAACCCAACAGTTGAGCAGAGAGCACAGAGCACACTTGAGCTTACTCTTTCAGGTACCTTTGAAAAGGTTGTTATGATTGAAGCAGGCGCAAAGGAAGTTCCTGAAGACCAGATGCTTAATGCTATCCTTGCAGGTCACGAAGAAGTTAAAAAGCTTTGTCAGTTTATTCAGAGCATTGCAGACGAAATCGGCAAAAAGAACAAGATTGAATACACACCTGTTGTAGTTGCAGACGATGTTTTTGAAGCTGTAAAAGAGGGTTACATAGATAGAATCAGATGGGCTCTTGATACAGACGATAAAAACGTTCGTGATTATCAGCTTGCAATCGTTATTGAAGAAATTCACGCAGGTCTTGACGAACAGTTTGCTGAAAGAGAATCTGAAATTGACGATGCAGTTTATAAATTACAGAAATATGTTGTAAGAAGATGGATTTTAGATGACGGTAAGCGTGTTGACGGCAGAAACCTCAACGAAATCAGACCTCTGTCAGCAGAGGTTGGTCTTCTTCCAAGAACACACGGCAGTGGTATGTTCACAAGAGGTCAGACACAGGTATTAACTGTTGCAACTCTTGGTTCAGTAAGCGAAAATCAGCTTCTTGACGGTATTGATACCGAAGAAACAAAGAGATATATGCACCACTACAACTTCCCATCATACTCTGTTGGTGAAACAAAGCCATCAAGAGGTCCCGGAAGAAGAGAAATCGGTCACGGTGCGTTAGCTGAAAGAGCTTTAGCTCCTGTTATTCCGTCTGTTGAAGAATTCCCATATGCAATAAGACTTGTTTCTGAAGTTTTATCTTCAAATGGTTCAACATCACAGGGCTCAGTTTGTGGTTCAACTCTTGCTCTTATGGATGCAGGTGTTCCGATCAAAGCTCCTGTTGCCGGTATTTCAGTTGGTCTTGTTACAGAAGGCGACAGATTTGTTACTATGCTTGACATTCAGGGTCTTGAAGACTTCTTCGGCGATATGGACTTTAAGGTAGCAGGTACCAAGAACGGTATCACAGCTATTCAGGTTGATATTAAGATTGACGGTTTAACAACCGAAATCATCAAAGAAGCTTTTGAAAAGACAAGAGTTGCAAGACTCCACATCTTAGATGATGTTATGCTCAAGGCAATTCCTGAATACAGAAAAGTTTTATCTGAGTACGCTCCAAAGATTATTCAGATGAAAATTCCTGTTGATAAAATCAGAGAAGTTATCGGCACAGGCGGTAAAGTTATTCAGAAGATTATTGCAGACACCGGCGTTAAAATTGATATTGAAGAAGACGGTACAGTATTCATCGTAACAGCTGATGCTGTAGGTGCTCAGGCTGCAGTTGATACAATCAACGGAATTATTGCAGAGCCTGAAGTTGGTATGATTTACAAAGGCAAGGTAACAAAGGTTATGGACTTTGGTGCATTTGTTGAATTTATGCCAGGCAGAGAAGGTCTTGTTCACATTTCAAAGCTTGACCACAAGAGAGTTGAAAAGGTAACAGATGTTGTTAACGAAGGTGACGAAATCGTTGTTAAGCTTACAGAAATCGACAAGCAGGGCAGAATGAATCTTTCAAGAAAAGATGCTTTACCAAAACCTGAAAAAACAGAAGAAGAATAATTTAAGCGGAAACACCAAAAGGTGTTTCCGTATTTTTAAAAATATGAGAAAATTACTTTTTAAAAAACTTAATATTAATTATAAGCACTTCAATAAACTCAATTCAACGAGCACTTACGCAAAAGAGCATTTTGACTCTTCTCCACTGCTTATATGTGCGAAATCGCAAACAGCAGGAAGAGGCAGGCAAGGTAAAAATTTCTTTTCTCCAAAAGGTGGTCTGTATTTTTCGTTGGCTTTGCCTGATTCATTTAACTTTACTCATTTAACTGCTCTTTGTGGTGTTTCGGTGTGCAAAGCCATAGAAGCTTTAACTGATTTAAAGCCTGAAATCAAGTGGGTAAACGACATTTATATAAACAACAAAAAAGTTTGCGGAATACTTGTTGAAAAAGTAACAGACGGTGTTATAATAGGAATTGGAATTAATTTAAAGCAGCAGAATTTCCCTGATGAAATTCCTGAAGCTGCAGCTATTGGCAGAAGAATTTCACAAACAAAGCTTATTTATGAAATAGTAAACAACATTTTAAAACTTAAAGATTTTTCTGAGTATTACAAAGAACACTCCTGTGTTTTGGGCAAAAAAATATTTTTCATTGAAAACAATGAAAAATACGAAGCCTTTGCAGAAGATATAGATGAGAATTTTGGTCTTGTTGTCCGTATGGATGACAAAACAAAAACCTTATCAAGCGGTGAAATAAGCCTTAAGCTTATTTGATATATAAACAGCTATTGATATTTTTAATATATCGGGTATAATAAAAGGTGCAATCATTGTTAAAAAGATGCCCTTTATCGGATAGAACATAAAGCACCAGAAATACGCACATATATAGCATATAACAAGCCCTGTAATACAGGAAATAAATTTTCTTCCTGTTTTTTCCAGAAGAAAACCTGAAACATAACCGCTTATAAAAAAAGCAACAAGATAACCGCCTGTTGGAGTTAAAAAGGCAGTAATGCCCCCTTTCATTCCTGAAAACACAGGCACTCCGCAAACTCCAAGTAAAAGATAAATAAGTATTGCAAGGCTGCCCTTGTTTTTACCTAAAACAAGAACAGCAAGAAACACTCCAAGGGTCTGAAGTGTGAAAGGGACTGCAAAGGGAACAGTCAGATATGAGCATATAATCATTATCGCAACAAAAAGTGCAATTCTTGTTAAATCTTTAATTTTCATACCAGAAATTATACAATAAAATTTATTAACCGTCAATAGAGGTGAAATATGATTACTTACGAAAGCATAAAAGAAAACGAAGACATTAAAACATATATAGAATGTGCAGACAGCTCATTAAAAGCTCTTGGCTACACAGAACACAGCTATGCCCATGTGGGCAGAGTTGCATCTACCGCAAAATACATTCTTGAAACTCTCGGCTTTTCTCAACACGAAATTGAGCTTGCACAGATTGCATCACATCTTCACGATATAGGAAACCTTGTAAACAGAGTTGACCATTCTCAGAGCGGTGCAATTATGGCATTTCGTATTTTATCTGCTCTTGGTATGCCTGCCAGAGATGTTGCAACAATCACAACCGCAATCGGAAATCACGACGAAGGTACAGGCGTTGCTGTTAACCCTGTTGCAGCGGCACTTATTATCGCAGACAAAACAGATGTCAGAAGAACAAGGGTAAGAAACAACGACGAAACAACCTTTGATATTCACGACAGAGTTAACTACTCGGTCGAAAGCTCTAAGGTTACAATAGATAAAGAAAATTCACTCCTTTATCTTGAGCTTACGGTTGACACAAAATACGGTTCAATTATGGACTACTTTGAAATATTTATGGGCAGAATGCTCCTTTGCAGAAAAGCCGCTGAAACACTTAAACTTCAGTTTAAATTAATCATAAATAAGCAACAGCTATTGTGATGAATTGACAACTTCGTCGTCATGAATTTTCGCTATCGCTCAATGAATTGAGCCAAGGCTCATGAATTGCAGACTTTGTCTGCATTATTGTCAAAAATCGCTATGCGATTTTATTAAATCAAACGCAAAGCGTTTGGTCCTTCATGAAGTCGGCAGACTTCAATTCATGGTGTAGCCAATTCATGAAATTTATTTCAATTCACGCCCGTAAGGGCAATTCATTTCTATGGAGGATTTATGTACAAATTATTTATGTTCGACTTTGACGG
>CAZMRY010000075.1:0-6989 GCA_964568815.1 uncultured Eubacteriales bacterium
AATTATATTTTAATCAGCAGTGCTCCCTGTATTTTTTTGGAGTTTCTCCATAAACCTTTTTAAATTGTTCTGAATAATAGCTTGCACCTGAAAAACCTACCTCAAAGCATATCTGCGTTAAGTTCATATCTGTATTCATAAGAAGAATGCTTTGTCTTAATCTGTAGTCATTCAGGTATTCTATAGGTGTTAAGCCTGTGTATCTGTTAAAAAGTGTATTACAGCTTGTCTGACACACATTTCCTGAGTTTGCTATCTGTTTTAATGTGATTTTTGATTTATAGTTATTCTGTATAAAAAGCATCATTTTTTTGAAGCTTGTCATTTCCCTTTTATTTACATTTATTTTTTTGTCACTCTGACCCGAAATCAGTTTAGACCATATTCTGTAAAATAAACTATGTAAAAACAGCTCAAAGTTTTCATCTGTTTTTTTCTCATACAACTCTTCCATACTGTCTGAAACGGATTTGTCATTCAGCACCAGATAAGGCATTTTAGAATTCGTTAATACAGGCAGTACAAATTTTTCTGTCATTTCTTTGTTGTTAAGTATACTTAAAGGATTAAAAATAACACATATAAACTCACAGTATTCCATATCATCTGAAAAATTATAATGAATCTGATTTGAGTTTATAAACAGAAAATCTCCTTCTTTAAGATTGATGGTTTCACCGTTTACACTGTATTTTATATTTCCCTTTTTAACACAAACCAGTTCTATATCATTATGCCAGTTACTTATATAAAAATTAATCTTGTCTTCCGCCACAATACCTTCTCCTACATAAACCGGTAGCTTTGAATGATTGTACGGAACTTGTTCAAAACTTTCTTTCATTTTGCCTCTCCTGTAAAATTGTTATATTTTTTTGTAACATCATTGTTGTTTTAGTCCGTTTCACTGTAATATAATTATATCGTTGAACAGTATATTTGTCAAGGAGGCCATATCATGACATTAAGAGAAAAAATACTCAAAACCTTTTCCGTTACAATAAGGGAAATAAACACTCACGGAGGACCTGAAAAGTTCTTCAAAAAATACCCTGTAGGCGGTATTTATTACGGTGAGGCCGATGTTCTTCGCGATGAAAACGGCATCGAGATAGGAACACAGTTTGATTTTGACAGACTTAATGAATGTAAAAAGCATTCCAAAAACAGACTTTGGGTATGCGCAGACTTTGCATCAGTAAGGGGACAGACCTTTTTTGCTGACAATCAGCGCTCGTTAGGTGCTTCTAAAAATCTTAAAGATGCATATAACTGGGGTAAATCTCTTGGTATGCAGATGAATGACAAGGGCATTGATATGATACTTGGTCCAAGTATTGATATGTGCTTTGACCCGCTTATGTATCTTATGGCTATAAGCGATGACCCAACACTTGTTGGTAAAATATACAGAGCTGTTATAAGAGGCATTCAGGATCAGGGTGTTTGTGCAACAGCAAAGCATTTCCCGGGACTTGGAACTTATTTTGTAAATATGCATATCGGCCCCGGCTCCAACAACCTTCCTTTTGACAAATGGATGAAAACATACGGCTATACATATAAGGAAATGTTTAAAGAAGACGTTATGTCTGTTATGACAACTCATGTTTCCTTAAAATCCTATGATAATGAATTTACAGACGGATATTATCCTATTGCAACATACTCTAAAAAGCTCACAACAGATCTTTTGAAAGGTGAGCTTGGCTTTAAGGGTGCAGTTATTACAGATGCTCTCATTATGGGAGGTATGGCAACAGGCGATTTGATTGCTGAAACAGTTCAGGCATTTAAAGCAGGTGCTGATATTCTCCTTTGGCCTCCTGTTGAAGCTGCCGAAGAAATCGAAAAGCAGATTTTAAGCGGTGAAATTCCAATGTCAAGACTTGACGATGCTTTAGAGAGAATAGAGAGAATGGAGAAATTCAGACTTGATGCTCTTGAAAATAATAAGTATGACACACCTGACCCTGTATTTGTAGATGAGGCAAAAAGAACTGCTGTTAAAAACGGTATGTGTCTTTTAAGAAATGACATAAAACTTCTTCCATTAAAGAAAAACGTTAAAAAAATACTTATTGTTGATGCAACAGACGAAGATACAACCTCTTCTTATCTTTTACAGGAAGAAC
Source organism: uncultured Eubacteriales bacterium (assembly GCA_964568815.1). Classification (GTDB taxonomy): domain Bacteria; phylum Bacillota; class Clostridia; order RGIG6154; family RGIG6154; genus RGIG8700. The sequence continues at coordinate 2,136 of CAZMRY010000075.1, forward strand.
TTAAAAGCAGAGGCTTTGAGGTTGATGTTGAAAGAGATATTTATGATGTTCCGTCCCGTGTTTGCTGGCAGAACGACATTGATGCACTTCAGTCAAAATACGACCTTGTTATCTTCAATATAAACGCTTTCTTTGTTGCACAGTGGAGTGTTCCTCATATGCTTATATGGGCATCTCACCTTTTTGACAAAAAGAAAAAGCTTATTGTTAACTACGGCTCACCGTATTTTGCAACCGAGTATTTCCCTGAAGACCCTACATTTATTGAAATGAACACAACTCCAACAAAGGAAACAGTCCAGATGCTTGTTGATGGTATTTTAGGAAAAACAGAGTTTAAAGGTACAGCTATTTTATCTAAAAAATAAGAGTAATATAAAAAACTGTGCAGGGACACTCATCCCTGCACAGTTTTTTATACATCAAATCTTGAACGGACAGAACCAACATATTCGCTTGGAGACATTCCTGTCAGTTTTTTAAAGTGTCTGCTGAAATAATGAACTGAATTATAGTGCAGATACTCTGCGATTTCCGTAACTGACATCTGATTTTCTCTTAAGAGGATTTTAGCCTCATTAATTTTCAGTTTGTTTATATACGAAAATATTGTTTCGCCATATTCCTGACGGAATTTTTTGCAAAGAGTTGTTTTATTGGTTCTGAATAAGAAACAAAGATTATCAAGAGTTATTTTTGTATTGAAATTTTCATCTATATACTGGCGTATTGCGTCTGTATCTCCTGCTGATGACATCCATGTTGTTTCTCCGTGGTCTTCTTTAAGAACGAATTCTCTTATCAAGGAAATGAGAAGATTCTCCATACCGTTTTTAATCATCTGGTCAGCACCAAAAGGAAATTCCTGTCTTTTCTTCATGCATTTTGTGCTTGGATCATCATATGGCGGTTCATAAATACTCATACCCTCTGTCATAATACAGGCAAGTGACTTTTTATGCTCCTGAGACAATGTAACAGGATTTGCAGAGAAATATGATAAAGCCGAGCAGTCACATTCAAAGCCTATAATTATAATATTCGGTGCTCCCATATTACCCGTTGAAAGAGAATGGGTTTCGTTGGGGCTGTGAATAATAAGCTGGTTTTCGGAGACTATCCCTGTAAAATTGTCAGAAATCACATCCAGTTCACCCTTGTCCACATAAACCATCTCGTAAAAATTATGTTCATCGAATGATGTATGATATTTATTTACAAATTCAAAGTAATTAATGTTCGCAAGTCTTGTAACATTCAATTGTTTTATAAATTTTTGCAATTTCAATTCCATATTATCACCATTAATATCTTACCATTTTTTTGTACTTTCGTCAAATTAAATGTAAATTAATTTAAAATTGTGCAAATCAATATTAATATTGTGCAAAAAATATTTACTTTAGTGCGTGTACAAATCAAACATTTTGATGTATAATACAATTAATACTATAATATAAACAAGGAAAGGTGATAAAAAATGAGTAGAATATGTATTCCAGATTACGAGTACAAAGAAAGAATAGCAAAGGCTGCGAAGCTCATAAGAGAAAAAGGTCTTGATGTTATGCTTGTTACAAGCACAGAATCAGACTATGCAAATGCAAGATACTTCTCAGGCTTCTGGCCACTTTTTGAAAGAGCAGGCGTTGCAATTTCTGCAAACGGAGACGCTGCACTTATCTGCGGACCTGAATCTTCAATCTTTGCAAGAGACTTTGGTAAACTTGACAAAGTATTTGTTCTTAAAGAATTCAGAGAATCAGCAGACCCTGCATACCCTGAGCTTATACCTGACACATTTGCTGATGTTTTCAAAGCAATCGGTGTAAGCGGTAAGAAAATCAAAATAGGTCTTGGAAGCTATGTTGAATGTACACTTCCAATCTACGAAGGCTTAAAAGAAGCATATCCTGAAGCAGAAATTTCAAAGTGCAACGACATTATGGTTGAACTCAGAAAAATCAAGAGTGTTAACGAACTTGCATGTATTCAGGAAGGTTTCAGAATTATTGATATTGCAACAGATGAAGTTATAAGAAACTTAAAACCAGGTGTAACAGAACTCCAGATGGTTGGTATTGCACAGAAGGTTATTTACGAAGAAGGCGCTGAATACGAAGGTCTTCCAATGTATGTTTTCAGTCAGGAATCAACAAGACACGCAATCAGCCGTTCAACATACAAGACAATCAAGAAAGGCGACATTGTTCAACTTAACCTTTCTGCTAAAATCGATGGTTACTCACCTGCTACAGGTATTCCTGTTGTTATGGGTAAGCTTGATGATGAAAGAAGAAGATACATAGATTTCTGTAAACAGGCTCATGACTGGACAACAACTCAGTTAAAAGCAGGTATTCTTGCTTCTGATGTTGCTAAAGGTTTCTATAAGCTTTATGAAGACAATGGCTTCAAAGATAACTTCGTTTACGGACCTTGCCACGGTACAGGTATGATTGAAGTTGAAGCACCTTGGATGGAAACATCAAGCGATTACATGTTACAGGAAAATATGACATTCCAGGTTGACACATTTATTTCAGGTCCTACATTCGGTTGCAGATGGGAAAAAGGTATTGTTATTACCAAAGACGGCTGCAAATCAATGACCGACTACCTCAAGAAAGGAATTATTGAAATCGATGGCTAATGGAATAGGAAAGAAAGTATGGCTTATTCCTGACTGTGAATTACCACAGCCTGGTGAAGGAAAAGCCCAGGGACACGAATCTGTTATTATTGTTAATGACAGTGACAAAGATGCTGAAATAGATGTAAAGCTCTATTTCACAGACCATGATTTTACAGATGAAATCAAATGGACTGTTGGCAAAAACAGAGTAAGATGTTTCCGTATGAACAATCTTAATGATATGTGCGGTTTTGAAGTACCACTTGAAACACAGTATGCCATGAAAATTACTTCAAGTGAAAATATCGTTGTTCAATATGGAAGACTTGACAACACTCAGGCAAATCTTGCTTTCTACACAACACTTGGATATAGTGAATAAAGGAGACGATAATATGTATCTTGATATGTGTTTCCCAAGAGAAACAGATAATGCAAAAAAGAACAACACTCCTGTTGTTATAGTAGGCGGTACAGTTGAATATCATGGTCCTCATTGTTCTTATGGATGCGACACTCTTGTTGCTCAGGGCCTTGTTGAAAAGCTTGCACAGAAAAAAGATATTATAATTGCACCAACTATCAGCTATTCACCTTCAAGCTGGGCGGTTGGAGGCGAAACAAGCGGAACTGTTCATGTTGACGAAGTAGTTTTTGAGGAATATGTATTTAATGTTTTCATGAGTATGCTCTCAGCAGGCTTAAGAAACATATATGTTGTTATTCATCATCAGTTTGAACAGGAAAACTTAATGCCTATGACACTTTCATATATGAAAGCTGCCAAAAGAGCAACAATGAGATATCTTGAAAAAACAAAAGGTCAGGGCTGGTGGGGCAGCGAAAGCTACAACAGCTATTATGAAAATTTAGGTGGCGGAGATGATCCGTTCAGCTGGATTAAAGTTGTTCCAACAATGAGCACTCAGGTTCAGAATGCTACAGGTTATGACCACGCAGGCAAATATGAATGTTCAATATTAATGTCACTTTATGAGGATGCCGTTAAGCTTGACAGAATTGATGATATCAAGCATTGGTTTACCGAAAGTGCAAGAGAAGCAAGCAAAGAAATCGGTGACGAAATGGTTAAGCTTTCTCTTGAACATCTTGAAAAAACAATCATTTAACAAAATTGGCGACATTTGTCGCCTTTTTGTTTATAAATTAGGAGGTTTTTAAATGAAAATCAATCTTCGTGAAGAATTTTTTACTGAAAAAGAGTTTGTAATTGCAGAAAACAAAACACTTAAAGCAACGGCATTCCGTTATTCAACAGGTGTTGCGGCACTTAAAATAGAAAACGAAAAAGGATATTTTATTATTCTCCCATTTATGGGACAACAGATATGGAGAGTAAATTTCCAAGGTCGTGACCTTACCATGAAAACAACCTTTGATGAACCTGTGTATGGTGTTTCTTATCTGCAGACATATGGCGGTTTTTTATACCACTGCGGTATATCATCTGTTGGTGCACCTGATGAAAAACATCTTCAGCACGGTGAAATACCAAACATAAAATATAAGGATGCTTATATAATCACAGATGAAGATGAAAATGGTACGTTCATAACAGTAGGCGGTTGCCTTGACTTTAACATTGGCTTTACCAAAAGATTTCTCTTTAAGCCAACCTGTACACTTTATGAAAACAGCACAATTATAAATGTAAATTCAGAACTGAAAAATATGAGAAGTGCACCAATGGAATATGCATACCTTTGCCATGTAAATTTTGCACCTATTGATGATGCAAAGCTTTATTACAACGCTAAGCTCAAGACTGTTCATAAAAACATCCCCGAACAGATGAGTGAAGATAAAAAAACAAAGCTCAAAACATTTATGGACAATCTTGAAAAAGACATACACATTGGAGATGTGGTTGGTCTCCCTGAGCAGATATACGAACCTGAAATCTGTTTTACAATGATGTATGAAGGAAACGAAGGGCACACACTTCAGTACAAGGAAAATGAGGGTGCTTGCTATGTTAAACACGATGTCCAAACAATGCCTTATGCCATAAGATGGGTTTCAAGAACAGACCACGAGGATGCAATGGGTATGGTTTTACCTTGCACCTGTGAACATCTCGGATACAAATATGTTGTTGAAAACAATCAGATAAAAATACTTGATGGGAATTCAAGTGTATCGTTTGCCCTTACCGTTGGCTGGGTAGATGATGAAACTGCAAAGGATATTATAAACAA
>CAZMRY010000076.1:0-6522 GCA_964568815.1 uncultured Eubacteriales bacterium
GCTATCTGTTCTTTGAATTCCTTGCAGATACATTTTGTGTCCTCTGTTCTTTCAAGTCTGCAGGGGCAGTATCCGCCTGTTCTTTCAAGTCCCTCTTTAACTGTTTTTACCATTTCTGTATCAGGATTAAATATTACTTTCATTTTTTATCTCCTTTTCCCATTTGATGAGCATTAATATTCCGCTTATAAGATAAACAACCCACATAAGAAGTGTTGCTATATTGTCCGAGCCTCCTGCAAAATCCTTATACCACATATATATACTTAAGGAATTAACTGAAAGCCATATCCACCATTGCTCCGAATACATTTTAACAGACACAACCATTGCAATAACTGATGCAACTGTTGTAAAGCTGTCAGTATACGGCATAGCATCTCCAAGGTATGAAAGAATAAGACCATATAAATATGTGCAGACAGCTATTGAGAGTGCACATATAATTCGGCTTTTGTTTGTCATATGCTTTTTTATTACTTCCCCTGTATCAAGGTTCATATTTCTGCTCCACAGAAAAAAGCCTACAAACTGCATGGGTACATAATAAAGTCCATTAAGCATAGTTTCACCAAAAAGACTTGCTTTATAAGAAATTATTGCATATAAAACACTGTTTATAAGACCGAAAATATATGCAGAAAGCTTACCCTTTCCTGCAAGAATAACATATAAAATTCCTGTAACGGCAGAGATTATTCCCATTAAAGAATCTCCTAAGACTACAGAAACTGCTGTTATAACAAAGCAGGATATAAAAAGCCATAAAGCTTCCCATAGCTTCCAGCCGTAAAGCTCGTTTTTAATAAATTTAATCATACCATACCTGTGACAATTCTGTCGTTTTCATTATAATCCTTAATAATTTCGGTATTTTTATAACCGTTTTCATCAAGTATTTTCTTAACGGCATCACCCTGATTAAAGCCTATTTCAAAGGCTATCCTGCCGTCTTCTTTAATATATTTCTTAAAATCCTTTGCAATCTTTCTGTAAAAGACAAGACCATCTTCACCGCCGTCAAGAGCAAGGACAGGCTCAAAATCCTTAACCTGTTTTTCAAGGGTTTTAATTACCTCTTTTTCAATATAAGGCGGGTTTGAAACTAAAATATCGTACTCTTTATATTCATAAACAGGATTTAAAACATCATCTTTTACAATGGTTATTTCCGCATTGTTCAGCTTCCTGTTTTCTTTTACAAGGCTTAAGGCATCCTCGCTTATATCAACTGTTGTAACAGAAGAATTTTTTATATATTTTTTAAGAGAAATTCCTATACATCCTGAGCCTGTGCAAAGGTCTAATATTTCTTCTCCGCCTTTTGCAGAATTTATTAAAAACTCAACAAGGTTTTCTGTGTCCTGTCTTGGAATTAAAACATTTCTGTTAACCTTAAAGGGCAAAGACATAAACTCTGTTTCTCCTGTTATATAGGCACAGGGTTCTCCCTTTATTCTTCTTTTGAGTGCATTTTCAAGAATTTTAAAGTCTATTTCCTTGTCTGTAATAAAGTCAGACCTTGTCACACAGAAAAGCCCCTGTATAAGAAAAAGGGCATCGGATTTGTAATCTTCAACGCCATTTTCTTTGAGTATTTCCTGTGCTTTTTTAAATGCTTCTTTTACTTTTACCATCTGTCGTCTTCTTTGCTTTCGGGAATAACTGCTTTTATTGCCTCAAGAGCAACCTCAAGCTGACTGTCATCAGGCTCATTTGTTGTGATTTTCTGGAAACAAAGTCCCGGAAAGCTTATAATTCTTGTAACTATGTTATCATATCTGCCTGCAAGCTTTATAATTTCATAGGAAAGCCCTGCAATAACAGGCATAAGTGCAAGTCTTGTTACTGTTCTTATCAATATATTCTGCCATCCCATAAACGAAAAGCAGATAATGCTTACCACCATAACAATTAAAAGAAAGCTTGTTCCGCATCTTGGATGAAGCCTTGTTTTTTCTCTTGCGTTTTCAACGGTAAGCTCCTCTCCTGCCTCGTAGCAGGCAATAGACTTATGCTCTGCACCGTGGTATTCAAAAACCCGTCTGATATCTGGAAGTTTTGCAGCAAGGTAAAGGTAAATAAGGAAAATCAATATTCTTACGACACCCTCTGCAAGGTTCTTAACAACAACTCTGTCCGTAACAAAGTCCAAAAGGCTCACAATCCAGGTTGGGAGCAGTATGAAAAGACCTACAGACATAAACATAGAAAGTATAACTGAAAAATATACAACCACATCTTTAAGCTTGTCACCAAAAACCTTTTCAAGCCATTTGTCAAACTTTGATGGCTCTTCTTCCTCAAGGTCAATAAATTCTGCTGAATACATAAGTGCTTTAACACCTGTTACCATTGAACCAAAAAAGTTGATACAGCCTCTTATAATGGGAATTTTAAGCCATATGCTTTTTTTATTTATTTTTACATCCTCTATTTTTGTAACAATCTCGCCATCGGGCTTTCTTACGGCTATTGCCATTTTTTCAGGTCCGCGCATCATAACGCCTTCCATAACTGCCTGACCGCCTATAGAGGTTTTATGCTGTTTATTCTTTTCTTTCATAGCTATCTCCTTTAAAGGCACACTCGCCTTCATTTAATTTTACCATAACAAACAAACTATTGCAAGTGAAAAAAAGGTGAACTTTTGCATTATTTCCCATATATTATAAAGAGAGGCTTAAATATATTATCTCTCAGAAAGGCTTGAACATTTTATGAATTGTTACTGTCCTAATTTTTGCAGACTTTTTGCAATTATATCAGCCATTATATTAGGCTTCATTACTGCCCTGCTCAGAATTACGGGAGTTATAACTTTAACACCTGCTTTCCTTTGGGTAGCCCTTGGTATAGCTATTGTATATCTTGCAGTTTTACTATTAACATCACCCGGATTAAGAAATTCTTCAGACTGTGTTTGCATAAGCTTGTCTCTCATAACTACAGGCATTTTGGGAACTGCTTTAACTGCTGTAATCCTTTTGGGCATAGCTTTTGAAGCAACAAGCATTATAGGTGCAATCATCACAGGGGCACTTCTTCTTTTCTTATCTCTTATCATCACCGCCTCTGTCTGCCTCGTTAAATGCGCAGCAGGTTGTGAGGATTAACTTTAAATATAGTTATGACCATCGGTAAAACCGATGGTCATAACTGTTTAAAATTTGTTAACATTAATCAAGTAATTATTAAAATAATGAATCTAATGCGTCAATCATATTTTTCGCCAACGCTTTTGCCATTAAGACTGGGATTGCATCACCTATCTGTTCATACTTATCTTGCAGAGGGTCACTATGGAATTTCACATACGGACCATTAATGTAGTACCAATCGGGAAATGCCTGCAATCTTGCGACCTCTCGAGGTGTAGGTTGCCTATCGTAAATAGGATGTATCATTTCATCTAAACAATGAGATGTTACTGTATAGCTAGGTTCGTCCTTTTTTAACCTTCTATTTCTTGATGCGTAAATTTTATTTGGAAAACATTCTTTAACAACATCTTCTCTTCCTTCTGAAATCAATCTGTCAACAGCCGATTTCATGCCTTCGCCTTGTTTTATTTCGTGCAATCTCCGAATCATTTTTTTGTTATGATTTAATGCCTTGTGAAAAGTAACTATGTTAGATTTATGATTTATGTTTCCACAGTGAGAATCATCAAAAATAAATTTATAGTAATTATACGCTGCTTCTGTTATTTTACCAGCTTTGTAATCTTCTTCATATGTTGGAGAATATAGCAGTTCTTCAGCACCTTCTCCGCTGTGAACAACAGGCAGGTATCTGAAAGCATCCTCAACAGTAACATAATCGTACTTTCTGTTTGGTCCATGTGTTTTTTCGGGATAAATATATGGATTGGTTTCGTATTTTGAACTACATCCTACGATAAAAATTCGTTCGCGTTTTTGTGGTGTTCCATAATCAGATGCAACACATTTAAAAACATTGATATCCTTGCTTGCTATGCGATAGAAAATACCAGTTGTTTCATCAGGACGCTCAAATTCCTGAAAGATATATTCAATTTGTCCACCTTTTTTTCCATTTCTTTTTTTTGTTAATAACCCAGGAACATTTTCAAATAATACAAATTTAGCATCAACGCTATGCGCGATTCTTAAAATATTTGAAAATAAATCATTTCGGTCATCGTCTTCTAATCTTTTCCCTGCCATTGAAAAACTTTCACAGGGAGCTCCTCCGGTTACAACATCAACAGTTGTTTCACCAAATTTTTTCCAGAGTATTTCTCCAATCATTTCATTGGACACCAAATTAATATCTCCGTGTATGAGACAAGTTTTTTTTGTCTGTTTTAATATGTTTTCCAAATGTCCAAGGTTATCAATTAAAGTATCTAATTCATAAATTTCTGCATCGTGTGATTTGGCATAGGTAAAAACTGTTGTGTCGCTCCATTCAACGGCAATTCTTGGTATAAATCCTTCACTGATAAAACCAGTGCAAAGACCGCCAGGTCCTGAAAATAAATCAATATAAGTGTACTGTTTCATTATTAGTTTCCTTTAATATTCTTTCCATTGCCAACTGGCAATAATCTAATTCTATATCTATCCCAATCCCATTACGAAAATTTTGTTTTGCGGCTATTACTGTTGAACCACTACCCATAAAAGGGTCTAAAACTGTATCACCGACAAAACTAAATAGCTTTATACATCTACGAGGAAGTTCGACAGGAAAAGGTGCGGGGTGTCCGATTTTTCTTTTGCTTTCGCCTTTAAAAGACCAAACACCATTAGTCCAAGCAATAAATTCATCTCGTGTAATATCCGATTGCTTACTGCCGCTTGTTTTTTTCCACGAATCCTTATATAGTAGAACTATCAATTCAACAGGAGCTATCACATAAGGACAAGATGCACTCATCCAAGAGCCCCAAGCTGAACTCTTTGAAATATTTCCCTCGTTCCATATTATAGTGGAATGATATTTGAAACCGACTTTTTTTGCTATTTCAGTAATATCGGCACCCACACTTTGATGTCCTCCCTTATTTTTATCTAAAGGAATATTTAAACACATCCTGCCATCAGGCTTTAACCAGTTTAAACATCTTTTCAACCAATTTTCTGTAAACTTCAAATATTCATCATATGGTTGAGCGTCGTTGCACGATTTGTATTCAATATTTAAATTATATGGAGGAGATGTAACAATTAAATCAACAGAATTTTCTTCGATCGATTTGGTGGTCAGAGTGTTCGCATATAAAATTTTTGCATTCTTTTCTTCAAAATAAACTCTACTATTCATAATAAACCTATAGTATCACAGATGTGGCTCATAGTCAACAAGATAATTACGCTTTAAACTGGATTTTATATCCGCCCGATCCTGTGGCGTAAGTCCAACTCAACCCTGTACCAAAGCCTCCGGATTTAATAGTTCCGTTTTTTGTTAACATTATATGATCTATGTAGTCTTCTGTTGTTACAACATCAAACGAAAGCAACGAAAAATCACCATTAAATAAATTTATGTTGTATCTATCTTTAGGTTTTTGTAATTTAAACTTTAAGATTGAAGTAGGGAATGTTAACTGACTTGGATTTTTATCTGTAGTTCCCGTGATTACCCATCGTACAAATTCTCTTGCAATTGGTCTTAGCAACTCTTTTAATTCTTGTTTTTCAGCAGAAGAAAATTTCTTTGCAGATTTGTCTGTTTGATGTTTTAACATTAAAGCTTTTAATTTCTCGTTCTTTATACCAACCTCCTTACAAATTGTATCAACATCAAACTCAGCAAATGCCATTTTGGGAGCAGTTGTTTGTTTACAACTGATTGCATATGATTTTTGTGTATGGTCTTTGTAAAATATTGTCATAACAACATCAGTTTTCGATAATCCATGAGTGTATCTATGTGGTATTTTATTTGTTGCCTCAATTTTTTCTATATTAGAAAAATTGTTAATTCTGTACACACCAAGTATGGCTTTGAAAACCTTATATTCTAAACTATCTAAATTTGTATTGAGCTTTGCTGCGTTTAAATTAGATGAGTCTGTCAAAACGGAAAGACAATATTCTTCGTACAAATCTCCCAACTTATCATGAATAGTGCCAAATGACAAACTTGATATTTTATATTTGGTATAAAGTTCATTAAGAAGTGATGATTGCATAGTTTTATCCTCCATTAAAAATTAAAAAATTCCGAAAGAGTAACATTAAGAGCGTTAGCAAGTTTTTCTATATTAACAACAGAAATGTTACGCTTGCCACATTCAACACTTGTTATGTAGGTTCTGTCCAGACCAACAATGTCAGCCAACTCTTCTTGGCTAATACCAAGTTTGTTGCGTAATTCTCTTGTTCGTTTTCCAACTGCCTGCTTAATATCCATAATTAAACCCACCCTTAATAATCTTTATAAAAAAATAATATCAAAAAGTGACTTTTTTCACAACGGATTTTAAGTCACATTTATTGTTTGTTTTTCAAAATTAATACCTCTTAGTGTTCAAGTCCCTTTTAAAAA
>CAZMRY010000077.1:0-6504 GCA_964568815.1 uncultured Eubacteriales bacterium
ATTCCCTGTGCCATCATAGCATTAGCAACCTTCTTAAAGCCTGCAATGTTAGCACCTGCAATAAGGTCATAGCCAAGACCGTATTCTTCAGCAGCTTCAACTGAAACTTTGTGAATGTTGAACATAATCTGTTTAAGTTTTGCGTCAACTTCTTCTTCTGTCCAGCTGTATCTCATTGAGTTCTGAGCCATCTCAAGTGCTGATACTGCAACACCGCCTGCGTTAACTGCTTTTGCTGGTCCGATAATTGCACCTGAAGCCTTGATAACTTCAATACCTTCAGCTGTTGTTGGCATATTAGCAACTTCGATATAGTATTTTACGCCGTTAGCAACGATTTTAGCTGCTTCTTCTGCATTGATTTCGTTCTGTGTAGCAGATGGCATACAAATGTCAACCTTCTGTTCCCATGGCTTTTTGCCTGCAAAGAACTGGCAACCGAATTTTTCAGCATAATCCTGAGCACGGTCTCTGCCTGATGCTCTCATCTCTAACATATAATCGAATTTTTCTTTTGTTGTAACACCTTCAGGGTCATAGACATAACCATCAGGACCTGAGATTGTAACAACTTTGCCCCCAAGCTCTGCAACCTTCTGGCAAACACCCCATGCAACATTACCAAAGCCTGAAACTGCAACAGTTTTTCCTTCAAATGTGTCGCCTTCATGCTTTAATACTTCGTTTGCATAATATGTAGCACCAAAGCCTGTAGCTTCAGGTCTGATTAAAGATCCGCCGTAATCGAGACCTTTACCTGTAAGTACGCCGTTTTCCCAGCAAGCTTTAATTCTCTTATACTGACCGTAAAGGTAACCGATTTCTCTTGCACCTACACCGATATCGCCTGCAGGAACATCAACATCAGGACCGATATGTCTGTAAAGCTCTGTCATAAATGCCTGACAGAATCTCATAATTTCTCCGTCGCTCTTACCTCTTGGGTCAAAATCACTGCCACCCTTACCGCCTCCGATAGGAAGACCTGTTAAGCTGTTTTTAAATGTCTGTTCAAAACCAAGGAATTTAATAATACCAAGGTAAACAGATGGGTGGAAACGAAGTCCTCCTTTGTATGGTCCGATAGCACCATTAAACTGTACTCTGAAACCACGGTTAACCTGAACCTTGCCGTTATCGTCTACCCATGAAACTCTGAAAGAGATTGTTCTTTCAGGTTCAACCATTCTTTCAATAAGACCTGCTTTTTCGTATTCAGGATGAGCTGCAATAACAGGTTCGATTGACTCTAACACTTCTTTAACTGCCTGATGAAATTCAGGTTCTGCCGCATTTCTTGCGATAACCTTTTCCATCACATCGTTGAGATACTGACTCTTAAACATTTTAGTTCACTTCTTTCTTTAAAAATAAATGATAATATATTATACAACGATTTTTTTTTAATAGCAATACTTTTTGAAAAAAATAATGAAAATTCTGTCAAAAAGGGGGTAGAAAATGTTGGAAAAATAATTTTTTTGCAAAAACCATTGACAACTTCTTGCAAAACTGTTATAGTTGTTATAGAACAGTTAGAACAGAAAGGAGATGACATTGTGATTCAGCTTGATTATAGGGACCCGAGACCCGTGTATGAGCAGATTAAAGAAAAAATCAAGGAGCTTATAGTTGCAAAGGCACTTAAAGCTGAGGACAAGATTTTTTCGGTGAGAGAAATGTCCTCATATCTTACCATTAATCCCAACACAATTCTAAAAGCTTACAAGGAGCTTGAAACCGAGGGGTATATTTACTCCGTAAAAGGTAAGGGTTATTTTGTTGCAGACCGAAAATCTGTAGCAGAAGTAGTTGACAAAACACCTATTTATGCAAAAGTTGAAGAAAGCCTTAAAGAACTTTACTATTTAGGTGAAACTAAAGAAGAAGCAAGCAGACTGATAGAAAAAATATGGAAAGGAGAGATATAAATTGATTAAAACCAATAACCTTGTCAAATGCTTTGAAGCTGTTAAAGCACTTGACGGAATTTCCATCAATGTTAAAAAAGGCTCTGTTTACGGTCTTGTTGGTCCTAACGGAGCAGGAAAAACAACTTTAATCAAAACCTTACTTGGTGTTTACAAGCCAAATAATGGAGAAATTGAAATAGACGGTATAAAGGATGCAGAAAATGAGGAGCTTAAACAGAGAATTGTTTATATAAGCGATGATTTATACTTTTATCCCACATATACAATTAAGGATATGGCAAAATTTTATAAAAGCATCTACAAAAACTGGGATGACGAAACCTTTGAAAAGCTTAAATCTATCTTTAATATAGATGAAAAAAGAAAGGTTAAAAAGCTTTCAAAGGGTATGCAGAAACAGGTTGCATTCTGGCTTGGTCTTTGCACAAAGCCTGATATTATGATACTTGACGAGCCTGTTGACGGGCTTGACCCTGTTATGAGAAGAAGCACAATGAAGCTTGTGCTATCTGAGGTTGCATCAAGAGAAATGACAGTTCTTATTTCCTCTCACAATTTAAGAGAGCTTGAAGATGTGTGCGACTATGTGGGCATTATGCACAAAGGGAAAATCGTTATAGAAAAGGCTCTTGACGATATTAAGGGCAACATACACAAAATTCAGGTTGCATTCAAAGACGGTATGCCTGAAGACCTTGGCTCAAAGCTTGAAATCCTTAAGAGCGAAGTATTTGGCAGTGTATACAACATAATTGTAAAAGGAGAAAATGCATATGAAATTATCAGCTCATATGAGCCTTTGGTATGTGATGTTATTCCCCTTTCCCTTGAAGAAGTATTTATTTATGAGTTAGGAGGTATGGGATATGAATTTGAAAGTATCATTATTTAATAAAAGCATATACAAAACAGATATGAAAAGATTCTGGATTGCAGCTCTGCTTTATGCTGTATTAACATTTTTCCTTGTGCCTTTTCAGTATATGGCAAGAAATTATCATATTATAAATACCATTCCTGAGAACTATCTTATGACATCCTTTGCAGGTAATACATATCCAGCCTTATTTTTAGGTATGCTGTGCGGAGGGATTTTTGCACTTATGATATTTATGTATATAAATTCAACACCTGCAATCTCCTTTTACCACTCCCTCCCCTACAAAAGAACTACTATTTATTTTACAAAGCTTTTATCAGGAGTTACCCTTTTAACAATTCCTGTTCTTCTTAACCTTGCTATGCTTTTATGGGCAAAGGCATCGGGAACATACATACCTGCACATTATTCACATTTATTTATGTGGGCATATCTTCAGCTTGCATATTCGCTGATTGTATTTTTCGGAGTTTCCTTTGTAGCAATGTTTACAGGCAATTTTATGTATCTTATTGCAGTTTCGGGAATATGTGTTTTAACTCCGCTTCTTACAATAACATTTACAGAATCCCTTTTATCACAGCATCTGTATGGTTATGTAGGCTCTGTTGAACAGGCACTTAACTGGTTGTACCTTTTGCCGACTTACATGCTTACACCAAGAGCCTTTATATACCTTGCACTTGCAATATTGTTTATTATCTTTGGCTGTATTATTTACAACAAAAGAGACCTTGAGAAAAATGGAGAAGCGGTTGTTTTCAATAAAGCAAAGGTGTTTTTCCTTTACCTTGTGGCATTTCTTTGCGGTATTTTCAGCTACTGGTATTTCTCAGATCTCCTTGCAGACACTGTTCTCTGGATGCTTCCGTTCGGACTTGCAGGTATTATGGGTGCGAATATGATAAACAAAAAGCAGGTAACTCTTAAAGGCTTTTTAAAGCCTGCCCTTATATATATAGCAGCAGTAATACTTTTATTTGTTTCTTTTGAGATTGACATTACAGGCTTTGAAAGAAGAATACCAAAGACAGAAGATGTAGAAGAAATATTTGTATCAATCCCTATGGTCGAAAACAACTACTCCGTAAGAGGTGCAGTATTCAGCTACAGAGATTACTACGACAAGGAAATCAAGAAAAACAGCATCAAAGATGAAGATGAAATCAAAAAGGTACTTGCTCTTCACAAGCACAAAATTGAAAACAGAGAGACTTCAACCGAACAGGGATATTTCGTAAATTTTGAGTATAAGCTTAAAAACGGGAAAACCCTTAAAAGAGGTTATACAGTTTTCAGAAACGACGGCGATACTCTTGCAGAAGATGTGCTTATGCTTGAAAATATGAAAGCAAGAAGATTTCACAATTACAAGGACTCCTCTGTTAAATATCAGCATATTACAATTTCTCACAACTTTGTAAGCAAAGAGCTTGGGGTTTACCTTACAGGAAGTGAGGAGTTTGAGGCACTTAAAAATGCACTTCACGAGGATATTGAAAATATCCCCTACGAATATGACACAACCCTTTCCACAAACTTTTACGGAAGAAACGGAATGCAGCTTTCAATATATATTGAGCCTGATGTTCAGGACTATATCGCTCAGACAGGTCTTGATGTAACCACTGTGGCGAGAACTGAAGAAAAGCCTTCTGTTGTTTATACATACGTCCTTTCAAAAGGTTTCCCGAGAACGAGGGCAATTCTTGAAGAAATGGGGCTTTATGAACTGATACCAAAGGCTCAGGATATAACAAGAATGTATTTAAGACAGTACGGTGAAAAGATTACAGTGGCAGAGGTTACAGAAAGGACAGATATAGAAAAGCTTTATGAGACCGCCTTAAGCTTTGACAATCTGCACAGCCCTTATACGGAAGAAATTGTCAACATTGAGATAGATACAGAAAACCAAAGTTTTGAAATAAGTCTGCCACAGGAAATAATATCAGAAATATTCAATAAGTACATAAAATAAGAGAAACTTTTCACTTTCTTTAATAAAAAAGCTTGCATTTCTGTTCACTTATGATATAATAAAGGTATCATCAAAAAAGAAAGGAACGAAAAAGATGAAAAAATTTTTAGCACTTATGCTTGTTGCTGTTATGATGCTCTCATTCGCAGCTTGCGGTAACAATGCAGAAACAGTAGAAACAGACCTTTCTAAACCTATTACTTTAAACTGGATTATGCCAGGCCCTGGTATCCAGACAGATTCAGAAATGGTTTGGAACAAATTTAATGAAGAACTGCACAAAATTGAAGGCTTTGAAAACGTAACAGTTAAAATCGAAGTTATTCCTATGGCTGACTATGTTCAGAAGATTATGCTTATGCAGACTTCAGGCGAAAAAATGGATTTACTCCAGACATATCAGCTTGACTATGCTCAGGAATTCAGAAACGGTACAATCCAGGATATGACTCCTTACATAGAAAAGTATGCAAAAGATGCTCTTGCTGAAATCCCTGAATGGGTTATTGAAATGGGTAAGGTTGACGGTGCTCAGGCTATTTTCCCTAACTATCAGAAAATGACTTCAGCTCCTTATTATATGACAATTCCTGCCGACCTTGCTCAGTATGCAGATGTTGATGCTATGACAGAAACATTTAAGAAGGATAAAGAAAACAACTATGCTCCAACAGCAGAATCTATTGCTCTTGTAGAAGATTACCTTTCAAAGGTTGCAGCAGCAGGTAAAATCGGTAAAGGTTATACAGGCGGCTGGCAGGCAAGAGGTAAAGAAACCTTATATGCAAACTTCCAGTATTATTATGAAGACCCTGAAATGAAGATTTTCCACGCTCATCTTGATGACCAGCAGCAGACTCTCTGGAGAATTAAGAAAGACTTCTTTAATAAAGGCTATGTAAGAAAAGACGCTCTTTCTGCAAAGGCTGCTGACTTTGACGGTGTTGTAGACGGTAATGTTGTATGGACATCACAGAACTGGACAGGTAAGTTTGAACCATTCGCAGGTGACAAAACTCACAAAGTTGATGTTCTCCAGATTCCTGTTATCGACCATTTCTTTGTTGGTTACAAGCCTGCAGCAGGCGGTTTAGCAATTCCTGTAAATTCAGAATATCCTGATGTTGCTGCTATGCTTATCAACCTTATGAACTCAAAGAAGGGTATCGAACTTTACAACCTTTTAGTTTACGGTATTGAAGGTGTTCACTACACAGTAGATAAAGAACTTGAAGGCGGTGATAAGTTAATCACACCAAAGGATTATCCTGAAGAAGGTAACTCATCATCAGCATACGGTCTCCAGAAGTGGATTGTTGGTAATGCTAAAAACGCATACCTCACTTCAAACCAGAAAGAAGATTTCAAACAGGTTGTTTATGAATTTATGAACGAAGGCGAAAATACTGTAGTATCTCCTCTTATGGGATTTGCTCTCGACGCAACATCAATCGACACTAAGGTTAGCCAGGTAAAAGCAGTTGCTTCAGAATATGGCAGCCCAATCGGTTCAGGTGCAGCAGATACAGAAAATTTAATTGCTGAAATGACAGTTAAATACGAACAGGCAGGCGTTAATGATATAATCGCTGAAATGCAGGCACAGGTTGATGCATTCGTTGCCAGCAAATAAATAAACCTTTAAAAGACCTCGTTATGAGGTCTTTTTTTCTTGACTGAAAAGCAGAAATATGATACTATAATTGAAA
>CAZMRY010000078.1:0-6443 GCA_964568815.1 uncultured Eubacteriales bacterium
ACCTTCGATTTCTTCAACATCTTTCTCTGTAGCAACCGCCATCTTTGCTTCAATTTCTGCAATTTTTTCTGTTGCAGGCAATTTTTCGGTATTCACTGCGTAGAGAACACTTCTTGTTGCCCAAGTCGGAGAATAGATACCATAGTAGTTATAGTTTTCATCTCCTCCTTCAACTGTTACAGGAACTGCAACCTTTGATCTGCTGTTTGAATATGCACCTTCAACATAGAGGTCTGAACTTTCCGTGTCTACATAGCCCTTTCCACCACCGTTTGCGGTAATAGTTACCGATGTAACCTTATGAAGGTCTGCAACAGGAAGCTTATATATGCCCGCATAGTTTTCATGAGTATTTGCATACCATGAGTGCTGTGAACCTGCTTTACCTACCTGAACAAGCTCTGTTGGATAGAGTATAGAGCCGGGAACCTTTGTGTTGATTGTTACATTATCAAGGGAAATATCTGTTGTTGCTTCTTTGTTGTTCCAGATGTTGTCATAAGTTGCCTGAGCCTTGTCTTTTGCAACCTTATATATCGAGTAATTAGCAACCTCCTGCATTGTTGTATTGCGTGTTATATATACACCATTAACCTTTTCTGAGAATGCTTTAGGAAGAATAAGTCCGAATAGTTTTTTACCTGCTGTGCCGTTTTCATCCTCATAGTTTACTTCAACCTTCCAGAAAGAAGTATTTGTGTTTGTATCCTCTGTCATAAAAGTATTTGCAAGTATGTTGATATAGTCTGCATTAACACCTGTTTCTCCAAAAGGAAGAGTAAGTACATTCGTGTCAAGCATAATACCATTGTTTGATGCAGTATCTGAAGGCATAAACGGTCCCATTTCAAACTTAGTACCATTTGCTGATGTTAAAACACCCTTTGAACCTTCAACCTCATTACCGCTCACTTTGTCAATTGCACTGTATTTTGTAATATCTGTAAGTCCTGCAAGAATTGTGTCGCCATCTATAAGCTTTGTATTATAAACTATTGTCTTATTTTGTGCTAAAGGTGATTTTTCCTTATAAGCATAAGCACCATTATGATACCACAAATAGAGAGAACCGAGTGAACTTGTAGAGGTTTCTTCTGTACCGCCGCTCTTATAGTAATAAGGCTTTGTTGTTCCTGCAACATATTTATACTGATAATTCACATCAAGGAATGTATATGCGTCTTTATCATGTGATGTACCCATACCATTATAGTAATAGGTATCATTTGCAACATCTAAAACTGCAAAGAGATAGTTATCTGCTGTGTAATATTCTTTATACACTGTGCCATTTTCTGCTGTCTTTTCCTGAGCTGTACAAAACGGAAGCAATGCAGTAAGTGTGTTCTGTACCCCAAAGTCTGCTTTGTTATTTGTAGAAGTTTTGTAGTAGTCTTCGGCGGTTACATAAACATCATCTTTGCCATACTTATTCATATCAACATGGGTAAATACTTTCTTAGAAAGATTTTCAACTCTTTCCTGTTCTTCAGCTGTTGCTTTAAGTGCTGCTTCAACATTGTCAATGTTTGCTCTTGCCTCTTCAGAGAAATCTTTGATATAAACGATGCTTGTGTTCTGTGCCAGAAGTGCTGTTATTTCTTCTCTTACCGCCTGAACATCTGCATAAGTTGAGCTTTCAGCTGAAAGTGCAAGCATTTTTGCTTCAACTGTTGCGATTCTGTCAAGCCATGTTTCCTGATTTGTAACATTCATACTGAGAAGCATACTGTCGCCACATTCTCTCTGCACTTCCATAAACATAACATATTCGGTACCGTCAATTGTAACTGTTTCCTGACCGTCATAGTTAAGCATAACCATACCTGTCTGAACATTGTACTCACTAATGGAGTAGAAACCACCGCTGCCTAAAATCATTGATGCAGGGTCTGTCATGTTAGCTTCAAGTCTTACACTTTCAACAGTTTTTTCAGAATTAACAGGAATTGATGTATTTGCTACATATGTTGTATTATAGTCTGTTTGGGATGTTGTGAATCTTCTTGCAGGTACAAACTGTGTTGAATCAGCAGGTAATGCCACATTAACATCTGTATAAGCAACCATAATCTTGCTTAAATCAAGATCTGCTGAACGACTGTCAAGTGTTACAGGATTTTCCTTAAGTATTTGCTGATATTTTGAATTTGTATAAAGATTGTTGTAAAGTTCCTTTATTTCTGTGCACTGATTCCAATAAGTATTTATATTGCTTGCGGTAACAGTAAAACCTGTTGCAGCATTAAATTCAGCAGTAGTGTAGTTTGCTTTTGAAATTTTTTTCGAGGTGTCTACTGTTACGCTTGCATCAGGAGTATATCCTGTTAATGCATTTAAATCATCAACAGTCATATCGCTGAGCTTTGTCATACTTGCTCCATATGCGTCGTTTTTATTTATTCTGTTGTAAGCATCTTTTGTAACTAACTTGATACTTCCTTCAAAGCTTTTATCAATCTTACCTGCTATTGCGTAATTATGCTCCTCTGATGGTTCTCCCTCATATTTTACATATATATCGTAAAACCTGTTTGGTGAATCAGTGAGAATACCTGTCATAAGCATATTGATTGCACTTATTCCTGACTTATTCACAGGCCACTTTGCCTTAGTCACCTGATAGCTGCCATCTGATGTGTATATATTTGTCGGTATTGTATTTACTGCTGTTGAGCCTGTATAGTAATCAGCCGCTCCGTACATAGCTCTTGGTATGAATGCATTAGCACCCATTTTACCACTTTCTGTCTGAATTGTTCCAAGTGTAAACGGAACACCTTTTGTTGTTGTAAAGACACCATTTTTCAGATTTGCAACCTGATTTAATGCATCTGCTCTGAATGCATTTGAGTTGTTACCCTGAGGATATCCCTTACTGCTTGATGATGGTTCATAACCTTTCATAGTAAGGAAATTATCCGTTGTTGCTGTTTTATTTACTACATAATTTACATTTTTTGCATACCAGCCTGTAGTTGTAAAATCGGCATCTGTTGCAAATACATCTTCAAACAGAGAAAGTTCAATGTTTTCATATCTGTTATCAAGACCTGCGACTCTGTCTGCGTTTGCAGCTTCGTCTTTGATTGCCTGTTCATATGCAGCTTTCTGCGAAAGCAAGCTGTTATATTTTTCGATTAAAGCAGGGTCGTAATCATCTTCTTCTGCTCCGACGCTTTCCATTAAATCTGCGATTTCTGTCAATTTATCATTGATTGAAACATCATAAAGAGTTGGAAGTGCTCTGATTTTCATTTCTACTGCGGGAACAGATTCACCAACATATTTAGCCTTTAAAACAAGATAATCTGCCGATGTCTGATTATTTTCTGCTGATGAAACTGTAAGAATTCCTGTGTCATAGTCAATGTTATAATCAAGGTTTTCTGACTGTTCAAGTGTTGAAATTGAATATGTACCAAGGTATGCAGAAATGTCATATTTCTTTGTTACGCCAGGCTGGTACAGGTCAAAATACATATATCTTGAATTTTCACCGTCGCTGAAATACGGAACGCTGTAGTAAGATGCAGTACCTTCTGCGTCAAAATCTGCAATCCATTTCTTATATGCAGAGCCTTTAAAGTTGAAGTTTTCTAAAGTTTCTTCTTCTGTGTTAAGTTTTGATGCAATGCTGTGATAATATGCCTTTCTTGAGTTATACATAAAAAAGGCTGTATCTGTATTTTTAAGTCTTGTTTCGTTTACATTGTCATATACAGGTAAAAGTCCGCCTGCAAAAACCTTGGTGAAGTTACTTTCTGTCGCGTGGAAATCAAGTCTTCTGTGTGGAATGAAGCCTGAATCTGCCCAACCGTCTGTTCCAAGGCTCGCACTTGGGTAAACTTCTGTGGATGCAATGTTTGAAAAGTCCATAGTCTTTGTTCCAAGGGAATTTTTAGCTGAATCATAAGCAGTTTTGCTGAAAGCTTTTGTATTAGGCAAATAAATATGTGTAGGGTTATGATTAAACTGAATACCTCCAAACTGTGATATTGTTACATTCTGATGGAAAGTATTATCCCAGTTGTGAACAACTGTGCCGTCAGGGTTGTAAATATGCTGAAGCTTGAAGGTAACAAGGTCTTCTCCAACTGCAAGATTTGGGTTTTCTGTATAACCGTCTTCAGGTCTGTCAGCAATAATAGTTTCTGCTACATATGCAGGGTTTTTAATTGTATATTCTTCTTCAACTAAAACATAGTCGCCCTCATAAACTGTTTCTCCGTCTGCTTCAACAAGTGTTTTTTCTCCGCCGTCTATAACATAAACATTCTGTGTTGTCATATTGTATGCAGGACGGAGCCATGCACTGTTTTTATACTTGCTGATTGTAACCTTGTTTGTTTCATCATTTACATTAACAAGGTCTGTGCCAATGTGAGCATCGCTTAATGTATAGAAAGAAGGCTTTAAAGGATTATTGTTTTTAAGCTCTCTTGAAACAAAAACAAGACTTGGTACCATAGAAGAGCCATCTTTCAGTTCAGAAATTCTTAAAAGCACCCACTTAAGACCGTCTTTATCTGTGTAAATTTGACCGATATTTTCATATGTAAGGTCGTGCTCACCTATAACATTAACTGCACAGGTCATACCGTGACCTGCACCAATCCATCCAAAGCCACCAAGTTCAACAGGCGCTCTTTCGTCGCCACCGTACTTTATTCCAGATGAGAATATCGTTGATGATGTTTTTGAAACAAGCTCCTGCTTCGAAGCAAAGTCAAATGCCTGATTGTTTTCCATTCCATAGCTTGTTTCCTGTCCTCTTGGACTTACAAAATACTGGATAACATCCTGTGTTTCGCTTTCGCCAAATGCACTTCTTACTGCAAAGGCTATTGAGCCATCACTCTGCTCTTTTCCCATAATTTTTACTTTACCATAATTTTCGGTAAGAGCAACGGCAGTTTCTTCTGCCATAACAGGAAGTGCGAAAATGCCCGCAAGCATGATAACTGCAAGCATTAATGCTAAAATCTTTTTCATAATATTTCCTCTTTCTTCTAAAAATGTAGTTATACACTTTAAATAATATCATAGATTTGGTATATAATCAAGTGTTTTACGAATTTTTTGCGTGAAAAAGTTTACGGAATTCTTATGTTTAACAAAAATACGGATTGAAAACTCAATCCGTAAAATCAGGCTTGCATTTAATTGTCATTTTTTCACCCGTTGTTGGGTGCAGGAACTCAAGCTGTGTGCAGTGGAGCATAAAGGTTTTCCCCTCAACCTCTGTACCGTAAAGGTAATCATATAAAAGGGGTGCTCCTATATGGGCAAAATGAACTCTTATCTGATGTGTTCTTCCTGTGTGGAGAATTACCCGAACAACTGCGTGTCCGTTTTTAACCGAAATGGTTTCATATTCGGTAACAGCTCTTTGTCCGTCCTCTGCAACTATTCTTTTTATAATGCTTTCCTGTTCTCTGCGTATTGGGGCATCTATTATACCCTTTTCGGGAACAGGGGGAACACCTGTAACCGCCATATATGTTTTTTTGAAGATGTTTTTCTGCATCTGCTGACTTAAAGAATTATGAGCATAGGCAGACTTTGCAATTATAACAATTCCTGTTGTGTCTCTGTCAAGTCTGTTAACAGGTCGGTAAACAAAGGGTCTGTCCTTATAGTAAAACATAACAGCATTACCAAGAGTGTTGGTATAGTTGTTAAGGCTTGGATGAACGGGCATATCCTTTGGCTTGTTTACAATTAAAAGCTCCTCATCCTCAAAAAGTATATCAAGAGGCAAATCTGTGGGAACAACATTTTTTGATTTTTCTTCAGGCATAATAAGAGCAAGAACATCTCCCTCTTCAACTCTGCCTCTTACGGTTATATGCTGTCCGTTCAGCTTAATTCCGTCATTGTTTTTAAGCTTTGTTAACATTCGGGAGGAAATCTTAAAATACTTGCTTATAAGCTCGCCCACAGAATAAGCTTCGTGCTCTTTTTTAATATTCAATTTAAAATCGGGCATATTTTTTCCTCCTTTCAACTGTGCGGATGCACAATATCTCTGCAAAGCAATATCTCTCGAGCATAGCGAGAATATCGTTTCGTAGGGCAGGGTAAGCCTTCCCCTTCGAGGGGAAGGTGTCGAAACCGTAGGTTTTGACGGATGAGGTGGAATGGTTTTGCTCCTGCCGTTATTTCGCACATATTTATTGAAACATATCGTAGTACCCTGTAACATCTAAAACCTTACAATCCCTCAGTCAAACCTGTGGTTTGACAGCTCCCTTTACACAAGGGAGCCAAATATAGCCCTCCTTGTGTAAAGGAGGGTGTCAGCCATAGGCTGACGGGAGGATTGTGATGTAAAAAATTAAGTGTTACAGGGTACTATGGACACTTCAAGTTAATGACAAACCCATCTTTTTGACAATTGCTTTGCAATCTACACCTCACCACCGCCTGTCGGCGGAGCC
>CAZMRY010000079.1:0-6372 GCA_964568815.1 uncultured Eubacteriales bacterium
TTTGAGAGATTTTTGTTATTATTCCGCTGAAATATAGTAGTAATAAAGCGGCTGACCGCCATAATAAACATTAACATCAAGTTCAGGATAAAGCTCTTCAAGTTCCTCCGCAAGTTTATCTGCTGTATCCTCGTCAACAGCTTCTCCTCTGTATACAGAAATTGAAGAAGTTTCATCATTTACCATTCTGCCTATAATTTCCTTGCAAACCTTTTCAGGGTTGTTTCCTATAAGATTAATCTTGCCTTCTATAAGCCCCATTATGTCATTTTCTTTGATTTCAAGTTCGTCTAAAATGCAGTCTCTTGCAGCAAAGGTTACCGATGCTGAAGTAATATCATCAAGAGCTGATGTCATAGCCTCTGTGTTATCCTCAAAGCTTGCTTCTTCGTCGTATGCAATCATTGCAGTAATACCCTGTACGATTGAACGGCTTGGTATTACAACCACATTTTTGTCTGAAATATCAACCGCCTGCTGTGCTGCCATAATAATATTTTTATTATTTGGCAATAAGAATATATTTTCTGCATTAAGCTTTTCTATTTCTGCCATAAAATCTTCTGTTGAAGGGTTCATCGTCTGACCGCCAACGATAATTCCCTGACAGCCAAGCTCTGTGAACATCTGTGAAAGACCTTCGCCTGCAGAAACAGTTACAAATGCATTTTTAATTTTTGGTTCTTCTTTAACAGGTGTTGCTGAAAAACTGCTTTCATTATGAGCCTGCTCTCTCATATTGTCTATCTTGATATTTATAAGCGAACCGTATTTAAGTGCCTCTTCAATAGCAACACCGGGGTTATTTGTGTGAACATGGACCTTTATAATGTCAAAGTCGTCAACTACAACAACGCAGTCGCCTATTTTTTCAAGCTTGCCTTTAAGCTTCTGCCAGTTCATTTCTGTTTCTTTTTTATTTATGATAAACTCTGTGCAGTAGCCATATTTTATATCTTGCTCCGACTGTGGCTTTTCTTTCTTTTCTTTCGCCTTTATGTTTTCCTTGCAGGCTACAATACTTCCGTTCTGAAGATAGTAAAGAGCACCTTCAAGAATAACCATAAGACCTTTTCCGCCTGCATCAACAACATTTGCCATTTTAAGCTGAGGAAGCATATCTGTTGTTGCATCTAATGTCTTATTACCCTCTTTAACAATATATTTAAGAAAGGCTGTTATATCTCCATCTGCAGAATCATACTGCATGGCTTTTTCTGCCATAACTCTTGCAACAGTTAAAATTGTTCCCTCTGTTGGTTTTGATACTGCGTTATATGCTGAATCCTTTGCTGATTCAAATGCGTTTTTAATTACTTCTATATCTATTGTTTCATGGTCAGAAACTGCTGTATAAAAGCCTTTAAAAAGCTGAGAAAGAATAACTCCTGAATTACCTCTTGCTCCTCTTAATGATGCAGAAGACGCAAATTTTGCTACCTCTCCGCAGCTTAATGATTCAACATCAAGCAATACTTTTTTTACCGCAGATATAGTTAAAGACATATTCGTTCCCGTGTCACCGTCAGGCACAGGGAAAACATTCAAATCGTCCACCGCTTTTCTGTTATTATAAAGATTATTGGAAGCCGAAATTATAATATGTTTAAGTGTGTTACCGTTAATTTGTGCCGGCATTCTTTCACCTCCGCATTATACTACTTAGTATTCTACCACAATTATATAAAATAATCAATCATTACTTAAAATTTTTATTTCAGGTTCGAGATTTACACCGAATTTTTCTGCCACAGTTTTCTGGCAGTGCGTAATTACCTCAAGCACATCTGAAGCTTTTGCATTTCCCTTGTTTATAACAAAGCCTGCGTGTTTTTCAGACACCTGTGCATCACCAACGCTGAAGCCTTTAAGTCCGCTTTCTTCTATAAGCTGACCTGCAAAGTAGCCTTCAGGTCTTTTGAATGTACTGCCTGCACTATTGTATTCCAGTGGTTGTTTGTCTTTTCTTCTTTGGTTAAGGTCTTTCATTGTTGCAAGGATAACTTCTCTATTTCCTTTTTTCAAATCAAACCTTGCACCTGTTATTATATATCCGTTTTCGTTAAAAACAGAATGTCTGTATGAAAGCTTAAGTTCTTCTTTTGAGAATGTTTTTTCGTTGCCTGCTCTATCTATGGCATATACCTCATAGATAACATCTTTCATTTCTCCGCCATATGCACCGGCATTCATAAAAATTCCACCGCCTACAGTGCCCGGTATTCCTGATGCAAACTCAAGACCTGCAAGTGAATTTTCTGCCGCTACAGCCGATATTTTTGCAAGAGATACACCGCAATCTGCATATATGCTGTCCCCCTCACATTTAACATCTTTCATTTTAAGTGTTATGACTGCATATTTTTCAATCCCCTCATCACACACAAGGATATTTGAGCCATTCCCAAGAACTATAGCCTCATTCTTTAAAAGCTTTAAAAGTGATTTAAGCTCTTCTCTGCTTTCAGGAAAAATTACCGCCTTTGCATTACCGCCGCAACCAAAGGTTGTATGGTTTTTCATAGGTTCATTTATTAAAATGTTCTCTTTCTTGCAAAGCTTTATAAGCTTATTTTCCATTATAACCTCCATTATTTCAAAAGAGCTGCACCGATTATACCTGCATCGTTACCAAGCTTTGCCCTTACAATATCACACATAGGCACAACATTTGGATTTGTGTATGTCTGAGAAAAAACCTTTTCTTTAAGTGGGTTTATAAGGTTATCACCTTCATTTGAAACACCGCCGCCTATAACAAAAATTTCAGGCTGGAAAATATTGATTATATTTGCTACACCTATGGCAAGATATTTTATGTAGTTATCAACAACTGCTTTTGCAGTTTTATCTCCTTCTTTTGCAGCCTGAAAGGCTGTTCTTCCTGTAAACTTGCCTTCTTTTGTGTAATCCCATATTTTTGAGTTTTTATCCTTTTCTGCAAATTCTTTTGTCATATTTATAAGACCTGTAGCAGATGAGAACACCTCAAAGCAACCGTCTCTTCCGCAGGTACACTTAGGACCGTTTACATCTATAACCATATGCCCGAGTTCGCCTCCGCAGAAGTTAAATCCGCCCTGAAGCTTGCCATCTATTATAACACCGCTGCCCACACCTGTGCCCAGTGTTATTACAACAGAAGTAGAAAAACCTTTTGCAATTCCTGCCATAAATTCTGCCCACGCGGCACAATTTGCATCATTATCTACAAACACAGGCTTTTTTATGTGCTTTTTAAGTTCATCTGCAATGGGTACATCATAAAAATCAAGATTGTTTGCATAAATTACCGCTCCCTTTTCTTTATCTACTGAACCGGGAGTTCCTATTCCTGCTGAAACAATATCATCTTCGTTTATTCCTGTTTCTTCAAGAAGTTCAAAATAAAGCTTTGCCATATCGGCAACAACTGCTTCATAGCCTCTTTCGTGGAGAGTTTTTGTGCTCTTTTTAGCAACAATCTCTCCTTTTTCATCCACAATGCCTACAGCAATGTTTGTTCCGCCTAAATCTATTCCTGCATAATATTTCATTTTACACACCTCTGTTTTGCATATCATCCATAAGACGCTTATTCAATTCTTCTGCCGCATTATATCCCATTCTTTTCTGTCTGTTATTCATAGCCGCAACCTCAATAATAATTGCAAGGTTTCTGCCTGGCTTAACAGGAATGACAAGAGATGGAATATCTATTCCTAAAATGTTCATATATTCGTCTTCAAGACCAAGTCTGTCGTATTTTTTCTTGCTGTCCCATGGTTCGAGAGAAATTACCATATCAATCTTCTCCGTTTCCTTAACAGCACCCATACCGAAAATTCTTCTTACATCTACAATTCCGATACCGCGAAGTTCTACGAAGTGTCTTATGATTGCAGGTGACTGACCTACAAGTGTTATTGCAGACACCTTTTTGATTTCAACCGCATCGTCTGCAACAAGACGGTGACCTCTCTTCACAAGCTCGATTGCTGCTTCGCTCTTACCTACACCGCTGTCACCTAAAATAAGTATACCTTCACCGTATACTTCAACCAGAACGCCATGTCTTGTTATTCTTTCACCAAGCTCCACATTAAGAAAGCTTACAAGCATACTTAAAAAGCCTGATGTTGATTCCTTTGTTCTTAATAGAGGGATGCTGTGTTTAACTGCCTCAAATTTGATTACAGGGTCTGCTTCAAGCTCTCTAGTTATAATAAGGGCAGGTATTCCTGCTGAAAAGAGCTTATCAAACCTTTCATGTTTCTGCTCCTCTGTAAGAGTTTCTATATAAGAAGTTTCTGCTTTTCCGATAAGCTGAATTCTTGTCGGGTCAAAGAAATCATAGCATCCTGCAAGAGGAAGTCCCGGACGGTTTATATCACAGGATACAATTTTGATATTGTCTATAACATCATTGCAGGCTAAAACCTCAAGATTATATTTTTCTGCAATCTTTCTTAAATCTACACTGAACTGATTCATTACTTTCTCCTTTCGCAAAAGAAACATATCAATACATACTAATTATACAATACACTACCCCATTTTGTAAAGTTTTTTTGTGTCGAAGAAGATTTTTTAATATTTTTGAAAAAAAAGCTTGCTTTTTTAGAACTTTTCTGTTAGAATATATAATGCTTTATGAAATGTACGGTTATCAAGGAGGTGTATATATATGGCAAAGTGTGATGTATGCGGCAAGGGTGTTGTATTCGGTATTCAGGTTTCTCACTCTCACATCCGTTCAAACAGAACATGGAAACCAAATGTAAGAAAGGTAAAGGCAATTGTTGGCGGTGCTCCTAAAAGAATTAACGTTTGCACAAGATGCTTACGCTCAGGCAAAGTAACAAGAGCTATATAATTAATCTTACAGAAAATTCATATAGAATTTAGGGACTAACTTTTAAAGTTAGTCTTTTTGGTATATAAAGAGGAGTCAGTATGATAAGTATTTCAGATTTCGGTGCTGTAGCTGATGGTAAAACTCTCTGCACAGATGCAATACAAAAAGCAGTTGACAGTTTAAAGGATGGCGGAGTTGTTTACATCCCCTTCGGGACTTATATATGTTCAACAATTCATCTTAAAAGCAACATTCATTTTGTTTTTGAGCCGGGAGCAAAGCTTCTGGGAAGTGAAAATGTTAATGATTTTGACAAAAGAGAAACTGTTGACTACAAAACATATCAGGACGCATCCCATACATATTTCAACAGAAGTATGTTTGTTGCAAAAAATTGCGAAAATATTTCTTTTTCAGGTCTTGGTACTATAGATATGCAGGGAATATGGGAAAATGAAATCACCCCAGGCGAAGGTGAATGGTGCGGAAAAAGAGCTGTTAAGATTTTTGCTTTTAAAGAATGTAAAAACATTGTTATAAAAGACCTTACACTTTTAAAGGCTACAGACATTGCACTTTATCTTGCAGGCTGTGAAAATGCAAGAATTTCAAATTTAAACATAGATACCAACATAGACGGTATAAGCCCTGACTGTTGCAAGAATATTATCATTTCAGATTGCAACCTCCGTACAGGTGATGATGCTGTTGTTATTAAAAGCTCATATACCTTAAACAGAAAGGCGGACTGTGAAAACATTGCAATTACAAACTGCAATATAACAACAAGAAGCAATGCAATTAAAATAGGAACAGAAACAAACGGAGATTTCAGAAACATCTCTGTCAGCAACTGTACCCTCTCTGATGTTTTTTACGGTGGCATCTCTGTTGAAAGTGCAGATGGGGGAAATGTTGACGGTGTCACTGTTTCAAATATAACTATGCAGAATGTTGGCTATCCCCTGTTTATCCTTTTAAACAACAGAGCAAGAGGTCCTGAAGGCACAGAAATGGGAAGCATTAAAAATGTTATTATTGAAAACATCACTGCAACAGGACCATACAAAGAATGGCTTGCCCCAAGAATGACAGCTCTGTGGGACGGAGAGCAGATTTGCAAATCCTATATTATGCCTTCAACTGTTACAGGTCAGCCTGACAGAAAGCTTGAAAACATTACCCTTTCAAACTTCTATTTCACACTTCCTGGTGGGTGCAAGGAAGATTTAAAGGATGTAAAAGTTCCTGAAATAACAAAAGAATATCCCGAAAACTATGCTTTTGGAGACAAGTTCCCCACATACGGAATATTCTTCAGACATATTAAAAATCTTAAGCTTTCAAATATAAACATCTTTGCAATGGAAAAAGATACAAGAGATAAAACCTTTTTTGAAGATGTAGAATAATTTAATACGCTGAGCGTTTGCCGAATGTCCTTAGAGACATTCGGCAACAATATTGATTTCTGACGAAATCAGCGATATTGTGCTTTGCACAGCGTTATTCCCTTCGGAAGTTAATCAATATCA
>CAZMRY010000080.1:0-1445 GCA_964568815.1 uncultured Eubacteriales bacterium
TTGGCGGAGATGGTGGGATTTGAACCCACGTGCCGCTCATCACGGCAACACGATTTCCAATCGTGCTCGTTATGACCACTTCGATACATCTCCATATTAAGTTACTAAACTATGATACACTAATTTGTCAAAAAAATCAAGGGTATTTTGAAAAAAGTTAAAGTATTCTTTGAAAAAAGTTAAAGTATTCTTGTATCCTGCATAAAATACAACGAGGTGATATTTTGATTATTCATACAGTAAGACCCGAGGAAACAATATACAGTATAGCAAACAATTACGGAGTAAGCGAAAATCTGCTTGCCTTGAATAACGGTGTAAATGATACACTTGTACCGGGAGAAGACCTTGTTGTGCTATTTCCGTCTTTAACACACACAGTTGATTTCGGAGAAACTTTAGAATCGATAGCTGAGATATATTCTGTAACAGTAAGGGAACTGTTCAGAAACAATTATTATCTTAAAGGAAGAGAAAATATTTATCCTGGGCAGACACTTGTTATATCCTATACCGATATGCCTGAAAGGAGTATTTTAACAAATGGTTATGCATATCCTTTTGTAAATGAAAATGTTTTAAGAACATCAATGCCGTATGTTGACTATCTTACCCCATTTACATACGGACTTACATATAACGGAAATCTTTTAAATCTCGATGATGAAAAGCTTATAAGGATTGCAAAAGAATATAAAACAAAGTCTGCTATGCACATTTCGACTCTTGACGAAAATGACAGATTTGACAGCAACCTTGCAGCTAATATATTAAATAATCCCGGATTGCAGGATATACTTTACGAAGATGTAAGGAGAGTTGTGAAGGAAAAGGGATATTCTGCAATAGATATAGATTTTGAATATATAAACGGTTCTGAAAGTGAAAAATATGCAAACTTTGTTGCAAAACTTGGTACACTTGGTTATCCTGTTATAGTTGCCGCCGCACCAAAAACCTCAGCAACCCAGAAAGGTCAGCTGTACGAGGGCCATAACTACCGCCTTTTAGGTCAGGCGGCAGATTATTTGTTTGTTATGACATATGAATGGGGATATACATACGGACCGCCTCTGCCTGTTGCTCCGATACAGAATGTAAGGAGAGTTATTGATTATGCCGTGACGGAAGTGTCACCTGAAAAAATACTTTTAGGTATACCAAACTATGGATATGACTGGAAACTGCCCTTTGTGCAGGGTACATCAAGGGCAACATCAATAGGTAACCGTCAGGCTGTTGAAATTGCAAGAGAAAAAAGAGCAGAAATCTTCTTTGATGAAACTGCACAAACACCATATTTTAATTATACGGATCAGTCGGGAGAGCATATTGTGTGGTTTGAAAATGCAAGGAGCATAAAGGCAAAATTTGACCTGTTAAACTCCTATAATCTTGCAGGTGCAGGCTACTGGAACTTAATGCGTGAATTTCCGCAGCTCTGG
>CAZMRY010000080.1:1545-6283 GCA_964568815.1 uncultured Eubacteriales bacterium
AATATTACATTTGATTTCCGCTTATTATTTGTGTTATAATTTGTGTGCGTTGTTGTTGAATTATACGGAGGTATAATACAATGATAAAAAAATTAACAATATCGGCATTAATCGCCGCAAACGTTATGTCACTTTCAGCCTTTGCGGCAACACACACAGTGAAAAAAGGGGACACATTATGGAAAATATCAAATTCCTACGAGGTTGGCTTAAGCGAAATTAAATCTGCAAATACACAGATTAAAAATTACGACCTTATCTATCCGGGCGACCTTATTAATGTTCCCACAACCGACACATCGATTTCAAGTTACGAAAGCGAAGTAATAAGACTTGTAAATGAAATCAGAAAAGAGAACGGTCTTAAGGAATTAACAACAGACTGGCAGCTTTCCCGTGTTGCAAGATACAAGTCACAGGATATGAAAAATAATAACTATTTTTCACACACAAGTCCAACCTACGGTTCACCTTTTGATATGATGAAATCCTTTGGTATATCATACAAAAGTGCAGGTGAAAACATTGCAAAAGGTCAGAAAACACCACAGGCAGTAGTAAATGCGTGGATGAATTCATCAGGTCACAGAGCAAACATTCTCAACTCATCTTATACCCACATTGGAGTAGGCTATGTTGCTGATGGTAACTACTGGACACAAATGTTCATCAGTAAATAAAAGCTTAAAAAACTTGACAAAAACCAAAAAATAGAGTAATATAGCTTTGATACAGAGAATTGGAGTCGTATCAAAATAAGACACTGGTCTTATTTTGGTGCGGCTTCTTTGTTTTTGAGAGGAGAAAAATATGTTTGATGTGGCTATAATCGGAGCAGGCGTTACAGGCGGTATGATAGCAAGAGAGCTTACAAGATACGGCCTTAAGGTATGTCTGCTTGAAAAAGAAAACGATGTTGCGACAGGTGCAACAAAGGCAAATTCCGCAATTGTGCACGCAGGATTTGATGCAAAAGAGGGGAGTCTTAAAGCTCTTTTAAATGTAAAGGGTTCGGAGATGATGGAGCAGGTTGCAAAAGAGCTTGGAGTAAAGTATAAAAACAACGGTTCACTTGTTATAGGCTTTAATGAAGAAGACAAACATACAATTAAAGAACTTTTTGAAAGAGGCATAAAAAACGGAGTAAAGGGTCTTAAAATCTTAGACAAGGATGCAGTTAAAGAAAAAGAACCCAATATCTCATCAAATGTTACCTGTGCACTCTGGGCACCAACAGGTGCAATAATCTGCCCTTATGAATTAACGGTTGCGGCTATTGGAAATGCAATGGATAACGGAGCAGAGATTAAACTTAATTTCTGTGTAAGGGATATAGAAAAAACAAAAGATGGCTTTGCTGTAAAATCTGAAAATGAAACGGTTGATGCAAAATGGATCATAAATGCGGCAGGACTTTACACAGATGAAATAGCAAAAATGGTTGGAGATAACAGCTTTGACATTCACCCAAGAAAAGGTGAGTATATTCTTCTTGACAGAGAATGTGAAGGCCTTGTTACACATGCAATATTCAGAACCCCAAGTAAAATGGGAAAGGGAATTCTTGTTTCAAACACTGTAGATAATAACATTTTACTTGGTCCTACATCAGTAGACGGAGAAGATAAAGAGAATAAAGCAACAACACAAGAAGGCTTTGATAAAATCATAAAAGAAGCATTTGAAAATGTTGATAATATACCTTTAAACAAAACAATAACATCTTTCTGCGGTCTTCGTGCAGTAGGAAGTACAGGTGATTTTATAATTAATTCACCGAAAGAGGGCTTTATAAATGTAGCAGGAATTGAATCACCTGGTCTTTCATCAGCACCTGCAATTGCAGAGTATGTAAGAGATATGATGAAAGATATGGGTGTTGAACTTCAGGAGAGAAAAGATTTTAATCCCATAAGAAAACCAATGCACTACTTTAAAGATGCGTCAGTAGAGGAAAAAAACAGAATAATAAAAGAAAACAGCTCTTTCGGTAAAATTATCTGCAGATGCGAAACGGTGTCAGAGGGCGAAATTATTGAGGCCATAAGAACAAATCCAAAGCCAAGAGATTTAGACGGAGTAAAAAGAAGAACAAGAGCACAAATGGGCAGATGTCAGGGTGGATTTTGTATGCCATACATAGTTGAACTTCTTTCAAAGGAACTTAACATTGCCTATGAAGATATATCAAAATTCGGCGGAGACTCAAAAGTTAATGTTGGTTTAACAAAGGAGGGAATGTAAATGAGAGACCTTGTAATAATCGGCGGCGGTCCTGCAGGAATGAGTGCTGCGGTGGCAGCATATGAAAGCGGAATAAGAGATATACTCATAATAGAAAGAGACGAAAAGCTGGGCGGTATTCTTCAGCAATGCATACATAACGGATTCGGACTTCACAAATTTGGCGAAGAGCTTACAGGTCCTGAATATGCCTGGAGATATGAAAAAAAGGTAAAAGAACTTGGCATTGAGTGTAAACTCAACACTATGGTGCTTGATATAACCGAAGATAAAATCATAACTGCAACAAACAAAGAAGACGGTGTTTTCTTTATTGAGGCTAAAGCTATAATTCTTGCTATGGGCTGCAGAGAGCGTTCAAAGGGTGCACTTAACATACCGGGTCACAGACCGTCAGGAATTTTCAGTGCAGGAACAGCACAGAAATTTGTTAATATGAAAGGTTATATGCCTGGAAAAGAGGTTGTAATCTTAGGTTCAGGCGATATTGGACTTATAATGGCAAGAAGAATGACCTTGGAGGGCGCAGAGGTAAAGGCTGTTTGCGAGCTTATGACATACTCTGGGGGACTTGCAAGAAACATAGAGCAATGTCTTAACGATTTTGATATCCCTCTTAAATTAAGCCATACCGTTGTAGAAATTCACGGTAAAGAAAGACTTGTGGGTGTAACAATTGCAAAGGTAGATGAAAACAGAAGACCAATAGAAGAAACAAAAGAATATATCAAATGTGATACCTTGCTTCTTTCAGTGGGTCTTATTCCTGAAAACGAGCTTACCCAAAAAGCAGGTATTGAGCTTGATAAAATAACAAGCGGAGCGGTAGTAGACCAGAAGAGAGAAACTTCTGTAGAAGGCATATTTGCCTGCGGGAATGTACTTCATGTTCACGATCTGGTTGATTATGTTTCAGATGAAGCAGAAATTGCAGGCAAAAGTGCGGCAAACTATATTAAAAATGAACAACGAGCAAAAACAGATATAAAAGTTTTATGTGACGGAAAAGTAAGATACACAGTACCACAGAAAATAACAAACATAGAAGACACAAATGTATATTTCAGAGTAGCAGATGTGTTCAGAAATGTAAGAATTAATGTATATGCAGATAATAAGCTTGTTAAATCAGTAAATAAGATTAAGGTTGCACCGGGAGAAATGGAAATGGTTAAGCTCCCTGTTGAAATCTTAAGTAATGCTGGTGAAATATGCTTTAAGCTGGAGGAAAAATGAAAAGAGAATTAATTTGTATAGTATGTCCTAAGGGATGTAATTTAACTGTTGAAATTCAGGACAACAAAGTAGTGTCTGTTGGCGGTAACACATGTAAAAGAGGGGAAGAGTATGCAATAAATGAGTGTACTAACCCTGTAAGATGTGTTACCACAACAATGAAAACAAAAGAGGGCGAGCCTGTTTCAGTAAAAACAGATGCTCCAATGCCAAAAGAAAAAATGTTTGAGCTTATGAAAATCATAAACAGTAAAAAAGCAGAGTTGCCAATTTCAGTTGGTGATGTTATAATAGAAAATGTGTTTGGATGTAATATTGTTGCAACTCAGAATAAAGGTGATTAAATGATAATAGCAGCAGTTCGTTGTGAAAAAGAGTTTGAAGAGGCGTTAAACA
This sequence comes from uncultured Eubacteriales bacterium, assembly GCA_964568815.1. GTDB lineage: Bacteria > Bacillota > Clostridia > RGIG6154 > RGIG6154 > RGIG8700. The sequence continues at coordinate 5,422 of CAZMRY010000080.1, forward strand.
GCAATGTGAGTATAATGTTTGATTTAAGCCCTTCAATTCTGACACTTGAAGAAAAAGTAAATAAAGCCCATAGTAAAAAGAAAAAACTCTTTATCCACTTAGATCTTGCAGAAGGAATAGGCAAGGATAAAGAGGGGATAAAGTTCGCTAAAAAAATCGGAGTAGACGGCATAATAAGTACAAGAGTAAACATAATTAAAATTGCAAGAGAAGAAAACCTCTTTACTGTACAAAGATTTTTTATAGTAGATTCACAGTCTGTAAATACAACTATTGAGGCGGTAAAATCGTCAAAACCAAGTATGATTGAAATTATGCCGGGCATACTTGAAAAGGTTGTTAAAAAGCTTAAAAACGAGATAAATATACCTATAATTGCAGGTGGCCTGATTGAAACAAAAGCAGAAATCAAGGCATCACTCGATGCAGGTGCATCAGCAGTTTCAACGGGTAAAAAAGAATTCTGGAGATAATTATGAGTGAACTTAAAAATAAAAAGCTGTTCCTTCTTGATATGGACGGAACGATATATTTAGATAATGACTTGTTTGACGGAACAACTGAATTTTTAGACTATGTAAAAACCATAGGCGGAAGATATATATTTATGACAAACAATTCTTCTAAAAGTGTGGATAAGTATATAGAAAAGCTTGCATCACTTGGCATAAAGTCAACAGCAGATGACTTTTTGACATCAACAAATGCAACCTGTCTGTATCTTCAGAAGAAGAATTATAACAAAATATATGCCTTTGGAACAGAGTCCTTCAAAGAACAGCTTAAAGAGGCAGGCCTTAATATAACAGATAAGCCTGAAGATGATATTGATTGTCTTTGTATGGGCTTTGATACAGAGCTT
>CAZMRY010000081.1:0-6213 GCA_964568815.1 uncultured Eubacteriales bacterium
ATAGAAATGCGGTTTGCTTTTGTGATTAACAAAGAAGATGGCGAACACATATAATGTTCGCCATCGTTTGATTTATACTGAATTATGTAGTATTATAATTACATCAGAGAGAGGTGTGCTTATATGTTTAATAAAGGAACCCCCGAAACGGTGGGAATTTCATCTGAAAAAATATTGGATTTTATAAAAACTCTTGACTCTTACAGAATGAAGACTCATAGCATAATTATGGCAAAGGGGAACAGCATTGTCGCAGAAGGTTATTATAAGCCATTTGATGAAAACTTTCTCCACAGAATGTATTCTGTGTCAAAAAGCTTTGTCGCTATGGCGGTTGGACTTGCATACACAGAAGGTCTTTTAAGCTTAGATGATAAAATTCTCGACTATTTGCCTGAGTACCGAAATGATACTACCGATGAGGGCTTTGAAGATGTAACAATAAGAAATATGCTTTCTATGCAGAGTAATGTAAACTCTTATGTGCAATGGTGGGGTGTTTTTGATGACAGAATAAAGGCATACTACACATTAAAAACAGGGCAAAATGCAAATTCTTTATATTTTTACGATTCAATGGGCTCTTTTCTTCTCGGTTGTATAGTAGAAAGGCTTACAGGAAAAACAGTTTTAGATTATTTAAAAGATGCATTTTTGTTGGATATGGGCTTTTCAAAAGAAAGCTATATGCTTTATGAAGAGGGGGGACATACTGTCGGCGATTCAGGTGTTGTATGTACGGCTCGTGACCTTTTGATATTTGCAAAATTCATTATGAATAAAGGCGTCTGGAAGGGCAGACAAATTATTTCAAGAGAATTTATGGAAAATGCAATTTCAAAACAGACAGACAATGATATACATGGTCATATTAAATCCTTCAGAAGCTCGGGATATGGGTATCTTATATGGAAAACACATGAGGACGGCTTTTCTTTGATTGGAATGGGAGACCAGCTTGCTGTTTGCGATTTGAAGAAAGATTTTATTTTTATTATTACCTCTGACAATCAGGCAGATACAACAGCAAGGTCTATAATTTTCCATGAACTATATAAAAATCTCATACCGTCTATTTCTGATTCGCCCATAGAGGAAAATCCAATAGCTGAAAAGGAACTTGTCGATTACTTAAATAATCTGAAACTTTTTGCAGTAGAAGGGGAAAAAACCTCATCTATTGCAGAAACAATTAATGGGAAAATTTATTCATTAAATGATAATCAGATGAAGTTTGATGAAATTGCTGTAGACCTTTTTGATAACAGCGGTATATTTTCTTTTGTAAAAGAAGGAAAAAGGCATGACCTTGAATTTGGTTTGTGTGAAAATATAATAACACAATTTTCTGATGGCTTAAGAACACATCCTACTGTTATGGGTAAAAATGTTGAGGGTGCCTTTGATACGGCAGCATCAGGTGCATGGACTGAGGAGAATAAATTAAGCATCAAAGCCCAAATTATAGATAACTATTTTGGATGTGTTGAAATAAATTTAAGTTTTATAAACAACAGGGTAACTCTTTTGATAGTAAAGAGCGGACAGTATGTGCTTGACGGTATTGATGGTTACGCTATGGGAATTCAAAAAGCAGATAACTAAACGCTTTTTGGGGAGGATAATTATGTATAAAGAACTGATTAAAAAAATGACACTTGAAGAAAAAGCAAGCTTAATGGTTGGTGTCGGAAATTTATCTACAGGAAAAGTTGAAAGACTTAATATCAAAGAAAATATAATGGCTGACGGTCCGCACGGAGTCCGTACAACAGACAGAACAGGCAATTGTACGCTTATGCCAAACGAATGTGCCCTTGCTTCCTCCTGGGATAAAAACTTAGCTTATAAAATGGGATTGGCTCTGGCAGATGAGTGCATTGAAAATGATAAAGATATGCTTTTGGGACCAGGTGTGAATATAAAAAGACATCCGCTGTGCGGAAGAAACTTTGAATACATATCTGAAGACCCGTATCTCTCGGGTGAAATGGTTTCTGAATATATAAATGGACTGCAAAGTAAAGGTGTCGCTGCCTCCTTGAAACATTTTGTTGCAAACAATCAGGAGGAATTTCGTATCGTAACAAGCGTGGAAATCGATGAAAGAACTCTCCGTGAAATCTATCTAAAACCTTATGAGATTGCAGTAAAAAAAGCTAAACCTGTTTCAATTATGTGTTCTTACAATAAGCTCAACGGCGTTCCTGTATCTGAGAATAAGTTTGTTTTTGATATATTGAAAAAAGAGTGGGGCTTTGAAGGACTTATTGTTTCAGACTGGGGTTGTGTAAGAGATAATATGCGTTCATATAATTCAGGACTTGACCTTAAAATGCCCGGAAGCGAAGGAACAGCCGAAGATATTGTTGAGCTTGTTAAAGCAGGCAAGCTTTCAGAGGAAAGAGTTAATGACGCAGTTGAGAGAATACTTAAATTTATGCTGCTCAAAAAAACTCCGAAAGAGGAAATAAATTACGACAGAGATGTTCAGCATAAAATCACAAGAGATATTGAAAAGGAATGTATTACACTTCTCAAAAACGAAAATGATATACTTCCTCTTTCAGCAGAGAAGTATAAAAAAATTACCGTTATTGGTGAGTATGCTGTAAACCCTCTTGTGAGTGGACAAGGTGCTGCAAGGGTTCATTGTGATAAAAGCTATATAGACAGCCCTGTAGAGGAATTAAAAAAACTTCTTCCTGATGTTGAAATTAAATATCTTGAGCTATATAAAAAGTGTGAATTGTTTAAACAGGGACTATGGGGAAGTGCCTTAACTGATTTTAATGAATATCTTAAAGACTCTGATCTGGTTATATTTTTCTCAGGCAGTATGGAATCAGAGGATACGGAGCAATTTGACAGAGTGAGTGCAAGGATTAATCCAAACCATGAATATGTTATGAAAAAAGCATTTGAAGCAGGCAAAAAGGTTGTTACCATTTTGCAATCGGGCGGTGTTTTGTTACTTGATAATGTTAATATGTATTCAAAGGCTATTGTCCAGATGTGGCTTGGCGGTGAAGGAGCAGGCGGAGCTATCGCAGATGTTCTTTGCGGAAAGGTTAATCCGTCAGGAAAGCTTGCAGAAACCTTCCCTAAGAAATTAAGGACGGATATGGATTATCCCGGAAACAGCCTTTTTGTTGAATACAACGAAAAGCTTGATGTTGGTTACAGATACTACGATAAACACACAGAAGAAATTTTATATCCATTTGGTTACGGACTTTCCTATACAAGCTTTGAATATTCAGACCTTAAGGTTGAAAATGACGAGGAAACAATTAAACTTTCGTTTAATCTTAAAAATATCGGCGTCCGTGACGGTAAAGAAATAGTACAGATTTATGGCGGCGACCCCGTTTCAACTGTTAAAAAATCAGTTAAAGAGCTTATTGCCTTTGAAAAAGTTGAACTTAAGGCAGGGGAAACTAAAAAAGTAGAAATACAAATTCCTGTAAAAAATCTTGCTTATTATAATACTATGATTAAGGACTGGGTTGTGGAAAACGGAGAATATATTATTTATGTTGCGGCATCAAGTCAGGATATTCGCCTTAAACAATCAATTGTTCATAATGGGGAAATGCCATATACTCTTAAAGGTAACGAACAGACAATGATGGCATAAAATTCAAGTCAATATACATAAGGGAAGGTTATAATCAGTGTATTATTTTTGATAATACGATAATAAAACAAATATTTAAAACGGAGAAAAGATAAATGATATTTGAAAATTATGACAGAATTGTTTTTGCCGGTGATTCGGTAACCGATATGGGAAGTACAATCCCTGTAGGCGAGGGAATGTTCGATAATGTCGGAAGAGGATATGTCAGGGTGCTTGAAAGTATGTTTGCTTCATACTATCCGGAAGTTTTTTTAAGAATTACAAATTCCGGCATTTCGGGTAATACAAGCAGAGATTTGCTTGAAAGATACGATAGAGATGTTATAGAATTAAATCCGAATTGGGTTTCAATCTGTATTGGAATAAATGATGTCTGGAGACAGTTTGATTCTCCAGCAATAGTTGATTCATATGTGTTGCCCGATGAATATGAAAAGAACGTTGAAAATATGATTGTAAGGGTAAAGGACAATGTAAAAGGTGTTTTTGTATTATCTCCATATATTATCGAATCAAACAAAGAAGATATGATGCGTAAAAGAATGGATGAATATGTAGCAATTTGTGAAAAACTTGCTAATAAGCATAATTGTATTTTTGTTGATTTCCAAAAAATGTATGAAAATTATTGCAAGATAAGACATTCTTCATATATTGCATGGGATAGAATTCATCCTAATCAGGTGGGTGCAACATTAATGGCAAGGGAATTTTTAAAATATTGTGATTTTGATTACAATCATAGAGTATAAATGTTTTTTGATATGCCTCAATTTTAATTTTATAAAAAGGAGAAACAAAAATGAGTTATATTGATGCTAAAAACAAATATGCAAAATTAGGCATTGACACAGATAAAGCAATTGAAACGCTAAAAAATATTTCTGTATCTCTGCACTGTTGGCAGGGTGATGATGTTAAAGGCTTTGATACAGACGGACCATTAACAGGTGGAATTCAGACTACGGGTAATTATCCGGGAAGAGCAAGAACACCTGATGAACTTATGGCAGATATGGATAAGGTTATGTCACTTTGTCCGGGTAAAAAGAAATTGAATGTTCATGCTTGTTATGCTGTTTTTGAAAATGGTGAATTTGTTGACAGAGATAAGCTTGAACCAAAGCATTTTCAGAAATGGGTAGACTTTGCAAAAGAAAGAAATATTGGCATAGATTTTAATCCAACATTTTTCTCGCATCCAAAAGTTAAGGACGGATTGACTCTTTCAAGTCCTGATGAAGATACAAGAAAGTTCTGGATTGAGCATGGTAAGGCTTGTATAAGAATATCACAGTATTTTGCACAGCAGACAGGTGCTCCTTGCGTTATGAACATCTGGACGGGAGATGGATATAAAGACATACCGGCAGATAGAATGGGTCCGAGAATGAGATACAAAGAATCTATTGAAGAAATCTTGTCTGAACCTTTTGATAAAAATTTAGTTAAGCCTTGTGTAGAATCAAAGGTGTTTGGTATTGGAGTGGAAGCATATACAGCAGGTAGTGCTGAATTTTCATTGACATTTGCAGCAACTCACGAAGGTTGTTTGCCCCTTATGGATAATGGACATTATCATCCGACAGAAATGGTTTCCGATAAAATTCCGGCATTGCTTTGTTTCTTCCCTGAAATTGCTCTGCATATCACAAGACCTATCCGTTGGGACAGCGATCATGTTGTTTTATTTGATGATGAAACAAGAGAAATCGCAAAGGAAATAGTAAGATGCGATGCACTTGACAGAGTTTATATGGCTCTCGACTATTTTGATGCAAGTATAAATAGAATTTCTGCTTGGACAATGGGATTTAGAAACTGGCAGAAAGCACTTCTTAATGCACTTTGCACTCCAAATAAACTATTAACAAAACTTCAGGACAATAATGAACTTACAGAGCTTCAGGTTGTCCAGGATGAAATGAAGACCATGCCATTCGGATACATCTGGGACGAATATTGCAGACAATGCGGTGTGAAATGTGACAGAGAATGGTTTGCTGATGTGAAGGAGTACGAAGTAAAAGTACAAAAGACTCGTTTTTGATATAAAATCGTTATGTGTTTAACAGAAAGGAGGTAAAAGTTATGAAAAGAAGTGATTTAGTATCTAAGGTATCAAAAAATACTAACTATGATGTTGTAGTAGTAGATACTATTTTAAGGGACATTACAGATGAAATAATTAATTCACTTAAAAATGGTGACTCTGTAGGTATTCACGGATTCGGTAAATTTGTAGCTCGCCCTTATGGAAAAAGAAAATGCTACAATCCAATTACAAAAACTTTGGCAATGCTTGAACCAAGCGTTCAGCCAGCATTTATTGCCGGACCTAAATTCAGAAAAGAAATAAATGCAAAAATATGACTTCATGAATTCTGTGTATCTATACACAGCTTTACAGCATGCACACTCTATTTCCTTATGTATATAAGGTGTGTTGGGTTTGCATGCTGTAAATATATGTAGATATAAAAGGAATTTAAGAGAAGGTGTGATTTGATGGGGAAATTAATACCTATAAAACTTTTGCCAGCGTATAAAGACTATATTTGTGGCGGAGA
>CAZMRY010000082.1:0-4290 GCA_964568815.1 uncultured Eubacteriales bacterium
GGATCTGAAACAAATGCTCTGAATGCTTTTTCAAGGTCTCTTTCAAGTGCTGCCTCAACGATTAATTCCTGTTCATCTAAAATTCTTAAAACAAGTGGGCTTACACCTCTTGGAACTTCACCTGCAAATACAGGCTCAAGGCTGTTATCTCTGAAAGCCGCATTTGTTTCTACTACTGCGCCAAGCGGAAGGTTTGGAATCTGTCCGTAGTTTGGAATGTTAACATTTGTTACCATATCTCCAAGACCTAAGAGAGCTTTCATCTGTACTACACCCTCTTCGCCTGATGGCCATACACCGAAAGGCTTTGTTTCGTTATAGTATGCGTCGCTTTCTTCCATACGCTTTTTAAGTTCTTCTTTTCTCGATGCAACAGTTGTAAGCTGGTAGTGCCATGTATCTTTTACCTGTTCAGGGCTCTTTAAGTAGTGATAGCCAGGGTTGAATTCTGCTAAATGTCTGTCACCTGCCGCTGCAATTGAACCATATCTTGTAAATAGATCCATTTTAACACTTTCAAGTGTTTTGAAGTTTGAGTTTGCCCAGTTATCGTCTCCGCCCTTGTCGAAACCGTCTTTCTGATGCTTTTCAACAAACTTTTTGTATACATCAAAGAGATCGATTTTGCCGTAGTTTGCTTTTGTAAGCCATGTGAAGTGGTTTACACCAACTACATTTGTTATGATTTCATCACGAGGTACATCTTTGATACCTTCAATTTCTTCAAGTGCTCTTGTTAAAAGCTTCTGTGTGCCGAATACTTCGTGACAGCAACCAAATGCCTTAATTTCAGGGAATACTTTATAAAGTGTTCTTACGCAAACTGTCATTGGATTTGTGTAGTTAATTACCCACGCATCAGGGCAGTTCTCTTTAATAGCCTTACCTATTACTTCATACATCGGAACAGTTCTTAAAGCTCTGATAATACCGCCAGGACCGATTGAGTCGCCAACAGGCTGATAGATACCGTATTTTTCAGGTGTGTGAACATCTGATTCCATTTCATCAAATGTACCCGGAAGAATTGAGATAATAACAAAGTCCGCACCTTTGAGAGCTGCATCAAGTGTTTTTTCTGCTTTATATTTCCAGTTTGATGGAAGTCTTTCAGCAGTTGGATCTTCATCCATATGACCTGTTACAGGGTCCCATGTTGAATCATCATAATATATTGCAACTTTTTCGATTTTGTTTCCTATTTCTTCATTTCTTTTTGCAGCTTCATAATCAATATCATAAAGTGCAACTTCACCGCTTAAATTCTGTTCAATTAAAAGGTCTCTCATAAGCTGCCATGCCCAACCTCTTGAGCCGCCGCCTATGTACGCAATCTTAAGATTGTCTACTCTGGTTTTTCTTACAGGTTTCATAATAAATCACCTTTCCTTTTTTATTTATTACAGTCTTACTATACAGCAAATATATAATAAATACTATAAAATTTTTGCTTTTTTAAATCAAAAACAAGAATTATTTGTCATATGTGTTTATAAATTTCAATGTAAGCGCGATTGAGTTCTTTGCTGCTATCTCAAGGAAGTCAACATATGCCATATCAGGATTACCATCTGCTGTGTCTGAAATAGACCTTATTGCACAGAAAGGAACATCATTCACATAGCAAACCTGTGCCATGCTCCCCCCCTCCATTTCGCAGGCAACTGCACCGAAATTATCTATTATTTTCTGTTTAACTGTCTTATCTGCAATAAACTGGTCACCTGATGCAATAACACCTTTTACATAATTTACACCAAGTTCTTCAACACACTGTGCAATTAAGTCCTGTGCTTTTTCATCAGCTTTGAATTCAACCACATTTATGCCCGAAATAAGTCCAACGGGGTCTCCTAAGAAAGATGTGTCCATATCGTGCTGAACAAGTCCTGAAGATATGGCAATATCTGCAATAGAAAGTTTGTCTGTTAAAGTTCCTGCAACACCTGTGTTTATAATTACATCAGGCTTGTATTTTATAATCATTGCCTCAGCACAGATTGCCGCAAACACCTTTCCTATTCCGCAAACTGCACATACAACCTCTTTGCCCGAAATTGTGCCCGAAACAAATTTAACCCCGCTTACTGTTTCTTCTTTTTTATTTTCAATGACAGCTGAAATTCCTGCCATTTCCTTTTCCATAGCCGCTATAATTCCTATCATAATAAAACACCTCAAAGACATTTTACAATATCTTTGAGGTAAAGTCAATAAAGGCTTATTTAAAATATGTACTTCTTATAGTTTTATATTCTCTGTTGTTTTTACCGTCTGCAGGAACATATGTTGTAATTCCTTTTTCATCAGTTGAAAATACCATCATCGGCTTATCAAGTACGTTGAATACGTAAATTGCTGCATCAGCTCTTTTAAAGCTGTCTGTAAATTCTATGTTGTGTGTATTTTTAAAAACTCCCATTGCCTTTGCAATATTAGCATAACCATCATTTCCACCCTGCTTGAAGGCATAGCTTTCAGGATAACCCATTCCTTTTATAAGTATCGCCATAGCATCTCTTAATGATATCTCTGTTTCAGGTTCGCAGAGGTCTTCATCTGCAATTAAGCCTTTTTCACAACAGTATGAAACATAAGGATATGCCCAACAGTTTTCTTTAACATCTTCAAAAAAGTCTTTTGGTACATAGTCTTTTGTATATCCAAATGCTACTGCAACCATCTTTATCCATTCTGCTTTGGTTACATTTTGTTTTGGTTTAAAGGTGTCATCTTCATATCCATTTAATATACCTTTGGATTTTAACTCGAGGAGTTGAAAATATGTATTGTAAGAAGGATAGTCTTTAAATTGCTTAATTTCTTTTGATTTACCATCTATAAGCTCAACCTCTGAAACATTTATAACACCTGTAGAAATCTTCTCTGAAGCTTTTGACACTTTAATTAAATATTCTTTGCCCTTCTCAAACTGATAGTAAGGTGCTTTAGTTCCTGTAAATGATTTCTCAATTATACTTAATGATTCATGTGTATAAACAGTTTTTCCTGTTTTAATATCTATTATGTCTATCCTGATATGATGTTCTCCTGATGTTGAAATACAATCAATAAAACAACCATCATATTGATCGGTTGTACTGAATGTAAAAGGCGAAACAACGCTTTCATTCTCAGTCAAATCATATTCAAAGGTTCCCATTTGCTCAGGAAGTCTTACAACTGCATTTGCCGATACCGTCACTACACATAATAACAGTGCAATTAATACCAATCCGATTTTTTTCATATTAGTCTCCTTATTTATCTGTCTGTAATTTATCAAGGTCTGTTTTTAGAGTTCTAAATTCTTTTCCGTCTTTGCCATTTAAAATTGAATATTTTGCACCGTCTTTTGCATCAAAGCTTTCTAAAACAACAAGAGGAACATCAAGTGACTGACTTATTAATACCGCAGCCTGTGCTCTTGTTAAGGTTTCCCCTGTTGAAAGGGTGAGACCTTTAGAAATACCACTGTTTGTAACAAAAATCATATTATTTACTTCTTTATTTTCGTCGTATTTTAAAACATTTTCATAACCGAGAGCTTTCACAATCATAGCCAGTGCTTCTTCATGCTTAACTTTTTCATCTGCATAACAATTATCGTTTTCAGCTGAAAGCCAACCCATTTTTATTGCAAAATCTATATATGGAAACTGCCAGTCATATTTAGTTAAATCTTTATAATCACATTCCATACCCATAAGTGCAGTATTATCAAGGTTAAATGTAACACCTTTTGCTGAGAGTATCATCTTTGAAAACTCTGCTCTTGTAATATTGTCATCAAGTCTTAAACCGCCTTCATCACCTACCATAATATTATAGGTTTTAAGCAACTCTTTCTGTCCTTCACTGACCTCTGTTGCACATACATTCATTGTAAGTACCAGCACTAAACACAACGCTGTTATTATTACTTTTTTCATATCTCATTCTCCTTTTCTGATGTAAAATTATAACGCATCTAAATTGCCTGTTATATCCCCCCTTTTTTTATCAGCAAATAAAAAATGCGCCAGCCGAAGCCAACGCATAAAAACGCAGACTCCGATTGTCGCCAAACAAACTTATACATTATGAGATATAGCATACTCATAAAAGGAATCTGCATTTTTTTCAAATTCACTAATGAGTATACCCAAATAAGAATATAATAATCTGCAAAAGAATAATATATCCCACAATGTATAATATTAAGTTTGTCTGGCATATTTAGTATAACACAAATTTTTATTAATATCAATATTTTATTTAACCAATATAAAAAAGTATACTATTATCAAG
>CAZMRY010000082.1:4390-6038 GCA_964568815.1 uncultured Eubacteriales bacterium
CACAGTGACTTATTTTAATAAAAAAGCAAGAATCTCCTCGATTCTTGCTTTTTTATTATTTAGATTCTTTTTTAACTACCTTAGCTGTCGGTTTTTTGTCTTTTTTAACATCTTCAACAACTTCTTTTTCTACTTTTGTTGCAGTTGATTTTTTTGTTGTTGTTTTTTTTGCAGCAGGCTTTTTAGCTGTTGTTTTTTTAGTTGCAGGCTTCTTTTCAGGTAAAAGAGTTGCAAGCATTTTTGCGTGTTCAAAATTACCTTCTACCTTGATTTTTCCCTTTTCAAGAGCTGTTTCAACATCAAGCTTTCCACCAATGAGTTTAACCATATCTGCAGTTTTAATATCAATCATGGCTGTATGGTCTTTGTAATCGTAAGGCTCGATACCGCAAACACCGCCCTGTCTTGCAATATAGAAAGCACCGTTGCCCTCTTCGTCGATTAAATTAATCTGAATTGCAAAGTCCTCTGTTAAGGTTTCTTTGTTTACTTTAAGAAAGGCCTTTTTAACCTTTTCAAAATTTGTATAAAAATCCATAGTTTTTTCTCCTTCCATTTTTTGTTATTATACCCTATTATCAGTAAAATGTCAACAATTTCGTCAGCTTTTTGCCTTTTTAGCACTATTTTTACAATTTGACACTTTTTTTCCTTTATGGTATACTTTTATTTTGTGAATAATAATTTAAGAGAGGATACTTTTATGAACAGAAATTTAAAAGGCTCACTTATTCTGCTCCTTACTGCAATAATCTGGGGAAGCTCATTTGTTTCTCAGAAGGTTGGTGTTGAAACTGTTGGTCCTATGACCTTTATCGGTCTTCGCACACTTCTAGGCTCAATAGTTTTACTGCCTGTAATCTTTGTTATGGACAAAGGAAAGCCTGCTGAAAAAGTTATGCGTTTTTCAAACAAAACACTTTTAATCGGCGGTCTTGCCTGCGGTATTTTTCTTTGTATTGCAAGCACTCTGCAGACCTTTGGAATGAAATACATCGACGCCGGAAAATCAGGCTTTTTAACCTCTCTTTATATGATATTTGTGCCAATAATCGGCATTTTTATGGGTAAAAAGCTGTCTCTTAAAACAGTTATTTCAGTTTTTCTTGCACTTATAGGAATGTATCTTCTTTGTATGAATAACGGTTTTTCATCAATAGGAATTGGTGATATACTCGTTCTTCTTTGCGCAGTATTCTTTTCATTCCACATTATGGTTATTGACTATTTTTCACCTAAGGTTGATGGTGTAAAGCTTTCCTGTCTTCAGTTTTTCGTTGCAGGTGCCATTGCATCAATCGGTATGCTCATAATTGAAAAACCAACCTTAAACGATATTATTATAAGCATTCTTCCTATTGCATATTCGGGAATTATGTCCTGCGGAGTTGCATATACCCTGCAGATTATAGGTCAGAAATATGCAGAGCCAACAATTGCCACATTAATAATGAGTTTAGAGTCTGTTTTTGCGGCACTTTCAGGCTGGCTGTTCTTAAACGAAATGATGACAACAAGAGAATTTTTTGGTTGTCTGATAGTTTTCATAGCGGTAATATATATTCAGCTACCATCATTAAAAAAACAGGCTTAAAATAGCCTGTTTTTTTAATCTCTTATCCAAGGTCTTGCCTGAACGCCTTTTCTC
>CAZMRY010000083.1:0-5942 GCA_964568815.1 uncultured Eubacteriales bacterium
AAGCCTTTGCAAAAGAACACGGATATACTTTTGTGAACATTGGAAGTGATTATTCAATACCTATCAACAATTCAACCACAACATCAGCAACAATTCTCGCAAATGAATATTACTCATTCACAGATATATCATCTCTTACAGTTACACTTGACACTGCATCAACAACAAAGCTTGATGAATTTATGTTCTCTTTTGAAACTCCAGAGGATATATCAGCATTTTCATTTGGCGTACTTACTGATGAAGCTGTTGAGATTAAATGGATTAAAGAACCCAAACTTAAACCCGATTACATCTATGAAGTATCAGTTGTAAATGGTGTAGGTGTAATTGCAGGAACAGCAAAGGAGGTAACTGAATAATGTTAATTAAAGAAATTAATGGTCAGTTTATATTTGCTGACAATACAAAACCTTTAAGATACCAAAAGTATATTGATAAAGAAATCAAGAAAAAAGACGAAGAGGGAAACGAATACGCAGAAACAATTCAGGAATTAAAGAATGTTGTTGTATTTAATCCTCAACCCGAACACTTTCTTGAAGCAGGCTATAAAGAATTTGTTGAAGTAGAAATGCCCGAAACAGAACCTAATCAGTATGTAGAAACAACATATGAACTTAAAAATGATAAATACTATGAAGTTCATACAGTTGTTGATATGCCAGAGGTGATAGAATGAGCAGTTACAGAAGAAGATTAATGCTTGCAAATCAGATGGAAGATAATCTTTATTTATATGGAAACTCGGTGCAGGATGGAACTCCTACGCCGGATGCTCCTATAGAGATTATGAGCGTTGAGAATCCGACTATTAAAGTGACAGGTAATAATTTATTTAATAATGATTTTTCTTTAATTAAGAAACTTGATTTTCTCAACACAGATAATGTGGAAAGAAGTCATTATGGATATGAAATTATATTACCTATTGGTACATATACGATTAAGGCATATCAAAAGTCGAATTTTGAAGCTCCTGTATATATTTACGGGCATCTTGTTGATGCAAATTATATTTCCAAACAAGCTCTTAATACTGTTGTTAACGCAGAATTTAGAACTGTTACTTTTACTGTTGAAAACGGAGATAAATTACTGATTTTTGATGGTTATAATGCTAATAGTGGTAATAGTGCTCACGCAGAAAGCTTTTTTTCAACCGTGGATATTCAACTCAATATTGGAGAAACAGCATTGACCGAATATGAACCCTACGAAGAAGAAGTTATAGAGGCTGAAGGCTACACATTAAGGGGCATAGGCGATTATAAAGACCGAATTTATACAAAAGACGGTAAGGTGTGGTTCGAGCAGAGGTCAGGATATTATAAAACCTCTTTGGGTCAAAAAGTATATACTAATCAAGAGACATCAATAGGCATACAACTTTACGCAAATAATATTGTTAGTGAAGAATATAAAGGTCTCGGTCGTGTTGCGACAGAGGAAGAAGGAAATCCAGGATTAGCAACTCATTTTGTTTATAGTGAGAGAGCATACTCTGGCTGGGGGCAAACTGATAGCATTATTATAATGGGAGCCAGACTATGGCTTTTATCCGATAATTTTGCAACCGAGAGTGAAGGACAGGCGTGGTTTAATGAGAATCAAGTAGAAGTTATTTATCCCCTGCTAAATTCTATAGTAACAGAAATAACAGGCTCACTTGCAGAAAAGATACTTGCAATAGATAAAAGTAAAAATATTACGATATACTCTGATAATGGGGTATATGGAGATACAGAGGTGATTGAGGAATGAAGATATGTATAGATGCAGGGCACAACTTTTCAAGCTATGATACAGGTGCAACGGGGAACGGCTTAAGGGAACAGGATATTACTTTCGGTATTGCCTCTAAGCTTAAGCCTATGCTTGAAGGTGCAGGGATTGAAGTGTTAATGACAAGAACATACCTTGCACAGAATTTAGGCTTGAACTCTGATGATAGTCTTAAAGAAAGATGCGATATTGCAAACGAAGGCAAGTGTGACTTGTTTATAAGCATACATTGCAATTCACATACCAACGCATCATCAAACGGAACAGAGGTTCTTGTATATAAATTCGGCGGTGAGGCTGAAAAGCTTGCAAAGAAAGTACAGGCAAAGCTGATTGAAACCTTTAATACATCTGACAGAGGTGTTAAGGAATACAACGCAAAGGTATTAAGAAGTACAGATATGCCTGCAATACTTGTTGAGACGGCTTTTATATCAAATACAGCAAATGCAGAGCTTTTAAAGGACAAGCAGAATGAATTTGCGAAAGCTATTTTTGGGGGTGTATGCGATTATCTCGGCTTAACTGCAACACAAACTGAAGAAGTAAAAGAAACTGTCACACAACCAAAAATTGAAAGCGGTAATGATATTGATTATGTATTAAAAGCAAAGTATGGCATCACATTTGACACTCTCGAAGGTGAAAAAGCTTTTATAAAAGAGCTTGACGAAGCAAGAGAAAAAGACAGTAAGCTCTATTGGGTTTATTACAAATTAGTCAATTCGTAATGCATTGAAAGGAGAAGAATATGAAATATATTTTAATGGGAATTAAAGGAGGAGCAGGAGCGGTTATGAGTGTTATCGGTTATTTATTCGGCGGTTTTGATATTATGTTTCAGGTACTGCTCTTTTGCATAATAGCAGATTACATAACAGGGCTTATGTCTGCATTTTATCTTGGTAAGCTTAATTCAAGGGTAGGCTTCAAGGGAATACTCAAAAAGCTTGCAATGCTTATGGTTGTAGCTCTTGCGGTTGAAATCGGCAGAGTAACAGGTATGGATGCAATAAGAGGTCTTATAATGGGATTTTACATAGCAAACGAAGGTATATCAATCCTTGAAAATGTGGGCAGAATGGATGTGCCGTATTTGTCAAAGCTTAAGGACATTTTAGAACAATTAAAAGATACAAAAAAATAACTTGTGCAATAGACTGTGCAATAGACAAAAAATAATGTAATTAAACGATTTATAAAAAACCTCGCAAGCCTTATACTTGCGAGGTTTTTTCGTTGGTACACCATCAGGGACTCGAACCCTGGACACCCTGATTAAGAGTCAGGTGCTCTACCAGCTGAGCTAATGGTGCATAGCTGAGTTATTCTCAACAGATATAAATTATAACACACAAAAGTTTATTTGTAAAGAGTTTTTTTAAAAAAAAATGAAATTTTAATCGGTAATTATATTCGATTGGGCAATATGTGAAGTTATGACCTGTTTTCTAAAGGTGCTGTTTAAAACCGAGTTTTAAACAGCACCTTTGTTTTATATGAACTTATATGCAGTTGTTGTGTCGTATTTCTCGCCTTTTTTCAGGAATACACCAGGGAAGTGAGAAAACTTCGTACTGTTAGGGAATGCCTGAGTTTCAAAGCAAATTCCACCGTGCAGACTGTAAACTGCACCGTCTTTGCATACTCTTCCCTCCTGTATCATATTTCCTGAATATACCTGTATTCCCTTTTGGTCTGTGTAAATTTCCATAGCAATACCGGTTTTATCTCCTTTGAAGCTGCCAACCTTTCTGTAGCCACCTCCATTAAGAGCAAAGTTGTGGTCAAAACCACCAAACTTTTTAATCTGCTCGTGCTGTGATTTAAATCTTTCACCCATTAAATCATCTGTCGAAAAATCAAATGGTGTGTTTTTAACACTTAACACTTCCCCTGTTGGGATACATTCATCTGTGTTAGGTGTATAAAAATCACTGTCAAGCCAGAGTGAGTGTCCGTCAATAGCTCCTGATGCGTGACCGTTAAGGTTGAAATACGCATGATTTGTCATATTAAGGACAGTATCAGCATCACTTTCACCTAAATAGTGAATTTTAATGCTGTTATCATTTGTAAGAGTATATGTAACCTTTACATCAACTGTACCTGGGAAACCTTCTTCTCCGTCAGGGCTTGTGATTGTTAAAATGAGTGATGGTTCGTCTCCATCAACAGCCTCTGCATTCCATATTTTTTTATCAAATCCTGCTTTTCCACCGTGAAGATTGTTTTTACCGTCATTATTATAAAGCTTATATTCTTTTCCGTTCAAGCAGAATTCAGAATTTTCAATACGGTTTGAATTTCTGCCGATTAATGCTCCGAAATAACCATTATTATCTAAATATTCTTCAACACTGTCACGACCAAGCATTACATCAACATCTTTATAAACCAATTTTCTGATTATACCGCCGTATGTTAATATTTCAGCAGTTAACCCATTCTTATTGGTAAGAGTGTACGCGTAAACCTCCTGTGAATTATATTTACCAAAAACTTTTTTACTTATTCCCATATTTATTCTCCTTTTATTTCAAATAATATACCTTTGCATCTTTTTCGCCCATAACTGTACTGATTTTTTCTTCTGCATCTTCTAAAAATGCAATTACCTCCGGTATGCCCTTTTCTTTGCTTCCGTACTGACCCAGAGTCATACCAAATTTCTGCACATATGTATTGTTATACATTTTTGGTAAGTATTCTTCTTTTTCAGCAACAAGATGTACAAGACGGTAAGCACATCGGTCAAAAATATTATCATGGATAGTATAGTTTTTAGCTGTGTTTTCATAGCTCCAGCCCTTTATAAGTGCAGGGGTGTAGGTGTTGTGTCTTTGCTGTCCCCAGCCGTATCCGCCAAAGCGAAGAATGTTACCGTACATTTCAACTCCGTTCATACCGCTGCCTGTATCACGGGCTCTTTCTTCAAGGAAATATTCTATTGAATATACACAATATTCCATAAGGTTATTGCTGTAGATAATATCATCCATAACAAATTTATCTCCAACAGTTGTAACCTGATGAGTTGCACCTGCATCATAAACCTGATAAATATAGTTATTGTCAACCACATAGTCTGTGCATCCGCCATAGATTTCAATACCGTTACCGTATCTTGTTACTCCTCCGCGTTTCTCAGCAGGGTAGTTTGGATCTGTGCCTGCATAGTTCTGAATACACCCACCTATCCAGCCAATTTCACAGTTTGTAACATGAAGACCTTTAACATTAGGTGCAAATGCCGAAACTGCAAAGTTTGCATATTTCATACAAAGGTTGTCTACTTTTACATTGTCTATTGACCAGACACGAACTATACAAGTTCTTGGAACTGCTTCAATATCTGAAAAAACATCTCCCGGGTTTCCCTCATCACAACGAAGATAAAGCTCACCAAAGCAGGTTTCGTCAACCTCAGGGATAGGAAAGTCCTCTCCTTTAGAAGGAATTGTTGAAAAATTCCCTTCAAAATACCAGTAAATATCAAGGTCATTTTCAAGTTCCTTCGCTATATCAAATTCCATGCCCTCTTTAAAACGACAATAGAATTTTCCGTATCTGTAGCTTGGGATATGCTTATATGAATGTTTTTCTCCTCCGTTAAATACCAAAGTTCCGCAGTCAAGGATTTTTTCGTTTAACTTCCAGATATTTTTTTCTGCATCGTATAAAGTCCATAATGACGAATCTGCAAGATTTTTGTTCCAACCGTAAAATTTCGGTTTTTCCCCTTCTCCATATGCGCAGTATGTAACACCATTTTGAGAAAGAATTGTACCACGGAAAAGGTCGCCTCTCTTAAAACGGACACCGTCACCTGGTAAAAGCTCTGCCTGAGAAACTTTTTCTAAGGTTTTCCATGCTGTTTCAGGTGATTTACCGTCGTTTTCGTCGTTGCCTTCGTTACTTACAAAATATGTTGTTCCTTTAATTTCAATAGTATCTTCAGCTTCTAAAATTTCTTTTTTGAGTTTTTCAGCCATTTCATCTAACCGGACTAAAACTTCTTTTGTTGCTTCTTTCATAATTAATCACCTTATCTGTAAATTTTTCTTATATTATATAATCTTACATTATATAAATCAAGGTCTTTGTTAAAAATTTTTTCAACAGTTTAAACAGCCCTTTAAATTCCTTTGCGTCAA
>CAZMRY010000084.1:0-5863 GCA_964568815.1 uncultured Eubacteriales bacterium
ATTGCTTTTTTAAGTATTTCTATTGCTTTTTCAAGGTTTTTCATTGAAATATTAAGCGGCGGAAGAAGTCTTACCTTGTTTTTCGCTTTAAGAGGAAGAACTCCAAGCTCCATTGCCTTACTAATTACCTCGCCTGCATCTTTTTTTGTTTCTATGCCAAGCATAAGTCCTCTGCCTGTTACAGAGATTACACCCTCGCACTTTTCAAGCTCGCTTACAATATATTTTGATTTTTCTTCAACTTCTTTTAAAAAGCTTTCATCAAGTCTTGATAGCACATTAACCGCTCCTGCACAGCAAACAGGGTTTCCGCCAAAGGTTGAACCGTGATCGCTTGCCTTTAATGTGTTTTCAACCTTTTCATTCAAAACCGCCGCACCGATTGGAAGACCTGCTCCAAGACCTTTTGCAGTTGTAAAAATATCAGGCACAATGTCATAGTGCATATAGCTGTAAAGCTTTCCTGTCCTGCCGTTGCCTGTCTGCACTTCGTCTATTATAAGAAGAATATCTTCGTTCTGACAAAGCTTGTAAACACCTTCAACAAATTCCTTTGTTAAAACATTCACTCCGCCCTCGCCCTGAATAGTTTCCATCATAATTGCACAAACCTTGTTTTCAGATACAAGCTTTTCAACACTTTCAAGGTTGTTTGCCTCTGCATACAAAAACCCTTCTGTCAAAGGAAGAAAATCTTTATGGAACACATCCTGACCTGTTGCCGCAAGAGTTGTTATTGTTCTTCCGTGAAAGCTGTTTTTAAGGGTTATGATATTAAAATATTCACTTCCCTTTTTCTCTGCTCCGTACTTTCTTGCAACCTTTATTGCACATTCGTTTGCCTCTGCTCCCGAATTGCCGAAAAACACTTTTTTAAAGCCTGTTTTTTCGCATATAAGCTCTGCAAGCTTAACTGAGGGGTTTGTATAGTAAAGATTTGACGTATGCTGAAAGGCTTTAAGCTGATTTGTAACCGCCTCAACCCATTCATCATCTGCCATACCAAAAGTATTTACCGCAATACCGCTGCCAAGGTCAATATATTCTTTTCCTCTGCTGTCCTTAACAAGCTCACCTTTACCCCCAACTATTTCAATTGGAAATCTTCCGTATGTATTTGCTATATAATTTTTATCTTTCTCAAATATGTTCATAGTTTCTCCTATTTGGTCAACATAGTACCAATACCCTCATCCGTAAGTATCTCGATAAGTATAGAGTGGTGTACTCTGCCATCTATAACAAATGCCTTTTTAACACCCTTTTTGATTGCATCTATACAACCGCTGATTTTAGGTATCATGCCCCCTGAAATAACACCCTTTTCAAAATATTTAGGTGCTTCATCTACAGTTATTTTCTGAATAAGGGTACTTTCATCATCTTTATCTTCTAAAATACCGCATATATCTGTCATACTTACAAGACATTCAGCCTGAAGTGCCGCCGCAATTTCAGATGCGGCAGTATCTGCGTTTATGTTATACACATTACCCTCGTTATCACAACCTATTGTCGAAATAACAGGAATATAACCCATATCAAGTACATTTTCTACAGGTTCGATGTTTATTTTGGTAATATCGCCAACATAACCAAGCTTTCCTGAAAGCTGTTTTGCCTCAATCATATGACCGTCTACACCGCAAAGACCCATTGCCTTTCCACCGTTACTGTGTACAAGATTTACAAGGTTTTTGTTTATCTTGCCCGCAAGTACCATCTGTACTATTTCAACAGTTTCTTCGTCTGTAACACGGAGACCGTCTACAAACTTACTTTCTTTGCCCACTTTTTTGAGCATATCATTTATTTCAGGTCCTCCGCCATGAACTAAAACAACCTTAACGCCAACAAGTGACAAAAGAACGATGTCGCCCATTACCTCCTGTTTTAATTCTTCGTTTATCATTGCGTTGCCGCCATATTTGATAACAATTATTTTACCTGTGTATTTTTGTATGTACGGAAGCGCCTGAACAAGTATAGACGCTCTCTCTGCATTGTCAAGTTTCATTTTATTTCTCCTTTTTTCCAATTACACTTTGAATGAGGAAAATTTGATGCAGTTTGTGCTGATGTGCAGCGTCGTGTACTTTGTGTACACAAGCAAAACAATCAGTGCAAAATGCGCAAATTTTACCATTCAATTGATTTGTGGAAATTTTTCGTAGGTTGTGCTAATGCGTAGCGAAGTGTACTTTGTGTACATAAGCGAAGCAATTAGTGCAAGATACGGAAAATTAACCAAATCAGGTGCGATAATCACCATTTATTTTTACATAATCATATGTAAGGTCACAGCCCCAGGCTGTTGCCTGTCCTTCGCCGTCATTTAAAGCTATGTTTATTATAATTTCATTTTCAAGAAGAATTTCTTTTGCTTTTTCTTCTGAAAATTCTATGCCTGCTCCGTCTTTACAAACCTCAATTATTCCTTTTGCAGACTCAAAATTCACATCTACCTTTTTAACATCAACATCTGCTCCGCTGTAGCCGATTGCACAAAGTACTCTGCCCCAGTTTGCATCAGAGCCGAACATTGCAGCCTTAACTAAAGATGAACAGATAACAGACTTTGAAACGGTTTTCGCAATTTCTTTGGTTTTTGCACCCTTAACTTTACACTCAAGAAGCTTTGTTGCACCCTCGCCGTCACCTGCAATCATTCTTGAAATGCTTACAGTGATTGTATTTAATGCTTTTTTAAAGACTTCAAAGTTTTCATCTTTTTTGTCTATGATTTTGTTTCCTGCCATACCATTTGCAAGAATTGTAACCATATCGTTTGTTGAAGTGTCACCGTCAACACTTATCATATTAAAGCTGTCTTTTATATCTTCTTTAAGTGCCTCCTCCAAAAGCTCTTTTGAAATATTAACATCAGTTGTTATGAAGATAAGCATTGTTGCCATATTAGGATGTATCATACCTGAGCCTTTACCTATACCGCCAATTTTGCAGATGCATCCGTCTATTTCAAACTGGGCTGCAACTTCTTTTACTTTTGTGTCTGTTGTCATAATAGCCTCTGCCGCATCAAGACCGTTTTCGTATGAGATACTTTCACAGAGCGCTTTCATATTATCCTTTATAGGTGTGATATCAAGTGGCTGACCAATAACACCTGTTGATGCAACAACCACATCATCAGCATTTATACCAATTTCATCTGCCACAAGCTGACACATTTTTTCTGCAATATCAATGCCGTCTGCATTACAGGTGTTTGCGTTTCCGCTGTTACAGATAACCGCTTTTGCTACACCGTTTTCAAGATGCTTTTTGGTTACAACAAGGGGGGCACCTTTAACAAGGTTTGTTGTATAAACTGCCGCCGCATTTGCAGGCACATCTGAAACAATTAAAGCAATATCCTTTTTGATTTTATTTTTTCTTATTCCGCAATGTATGCCCCCTGCCTGAAAGCCCTTTGGTGCGCATACGCCGCCATTTGTTAATTTTATCATTTGTTACCTCCCAGGATTAAGTTAAGGCACTGTACTGCCGCCCCTGACGCTCCTTTGCCAAGATTGTTGTACATGGCCGAAAGAACCATTCTTTCTTCGTTACCTGTTACCGTTATTTCCATAATATCAGATGTAGCAAGAGTGTTTGAATTAAGAAAACCGTCTTTTGCCATATCTTCGTTGTATTTTATATTGTCACAGTTGTACTTATTCTTATATAGCTCAACTATTTTTTCCATTGTAAAGCCGTTTTTAAGCTGATTTGCAAAAAGCGGAACTGATACAAGCATACCGCTGTAAAAATCAGAAACTATCGGACAGAACACAGGTGGGTTTTCAATACCTGTTATATGTACCATTTCTTTAAGATGCTTGTGATTTTGTGTTAAACCGTACTGTCTTGGTGCATCAAAAAGCTTTTCCCTCTCACAGTCCTCATAACTTGCAATCATTTTCTTTCCGCCGCCGCTGTAGCCTGTTATTGAATGGCAGGAAAGATTTTCTGCTTTTGATATCGCCCCTGCATCTATAAGCGGTTTTACAAGTGCAATAAATCCGCTTGCGTGACAGCCCGGGTTTGCTATTCTTTTTGCATTTATTATTTTTTCTTTCTGCTCCTTTGAAAGCTCAGGCAGTCCGTATACCCAGCCTTCCTCAGTTCTGTGAGCAGTTGAGGCGTCAATAATAACAACATTTTCATTTTCAACCAAGGATACAGCCTGTCTTGCTGCGTCATCAGGTAAGCATAGAATTGCTATATCACAGCTGTTTAAAGCCTGTTTTCTTTTCTCTGTGTCTTTTCTGTCTTCATCTTTAAGAAGGATAATTTCTATATCTTCTCTTCCCTGAAGTCTTTCAAAAATTTCAAGACCTGTGGTACCCTCTTTACCGTCTATAAATATTTTTTTTGGTGCCATTATGTATGCCTCCACACTACTTTTGTATATTTATTCACAAATTATACATTATCTTTCACTGTATGTCAATACTTTTTGCAATTTTATGCATTGTTTTTATAATATTTATGCATAAAATTAGTGCAACACAAGTTGCACTAGGCTTTATTCTTCTTCAAAATCAGTTAAATCATCATCTTCTGAGAACTCAATTTCAATTTCTTCATCAGGAATTTCGTCTTCAAGCTCTTTTTCTTTCATTTTAAATGACAAGTCATTCATAAGCACATATGATTTGTTAACTATTCTTTCTGTTGCAATGGCTGTTGCAACACCAACGACAGTCTTTACTCCAAGAGCAACAAGCTTGTTTGCTTTTTTAGACATAATAGAGTCAACCGCCATTGTTGAAAGAACAACTGCTCCTGCAACTGCAGCAGATTTCTTTAATTTGTAAACCTTAATAATATTTGATGCGTTTGCCATAATCTATTTCTCCTTTTTGTTTATTTTCTGTTATTTAAGCAAGTTTATACATTTTTATACTGACAAGGCTGAGCCTTTACAGGCTTGTAGTCTTCCAGATAATCGAGCATTTCATTCATATCGTCAAAATACTTGTAAAGCTCTCTGCAGGATTCTTTCATAAATCCATCTTTAATGGCATTTTCCATCATAGCATTCATTTCATCATAGTATCCGTTAATATTGTAAATCACTATAGCCTTTTCGTGTCTTCTCAACTGCTTCAATGTTACAATTTCAAAAAACTCTTCAAAGGTTCCAATTCCGCCCGGAGTAACTATAAAGCAGTCTGAACTGTCCTCCATAATCTGCTTTCTTTCTCTCATAGTTTCAGTATAAATAAATTCTGTACAATCTTCAAACAGCACTCCGTCAACCTTGAAGAATGTTGGAGCCACACCTGTTACTTTTCCGTCAAGCTCTCTTACTCCTCTTGCAACAGCTCCCATAAGTCCATGTGTACCGCCGCCGTATACTATATTGTGTCCTCTTTTTGCAATCTGTCTGCCAAGTTCTTCAACAGTTTCAATAAAAATACTGTCAATAGTCTGGCTTGCCGCGCCATATACGCATATATTCATACTTTCACCCTTTCTGTTGTTTATTGATATGCTGTCATAGTTTACAATATACCTATTATTATTTTAACATCCAAGTCTGATGTTGTCAATAAAATGTTGATATATCTTGACTTTTTGTGGTATACTATTAAAAAAGCAAAGGAGAAACACAAATGGAAGAAAAAATTGCAATAGTAGGTATTTTTGTTAAAGATATGGACGCAGTTAAAGCAGTAAACTCAGTTCTTCACGATTTCAGCGATAAAATAATCGGCAGAATGGGTATACCAAGAACAGATGCAGGAATAAATGTTATTTCCGTAATCATCAACGCCTCAGCAGACGACATCAACGCCCTTTCAGGCAAGCTTGGCAAAATAGAAGGCATCAGTTCAAAAACAATGCAAGCTAA
>CAZMRY010000085.1:0-5731 GCA_964568815.1 uncultured Eubacteriales bacterium
GTCGGTTTTCTTGTTCGACAAAATATTTGATTTATTTATAAATCTGTGATATAATGTGCATACTTGTAGTGATAGGAGTGATATAGTGAGAAGATGGGGAGACAGATATGACGCAAAACTCGTTAGAGATATTGACGGATTGCATCATTATATGGGTTATCTTATGAACAAAAGAACTGATGCAGAGGTTTATATAAACGAGAAAATAGATGTTACTGAGCTTGCTAAATATATTGAAGAGAAAAACAAATCAGGCGAAAGAAAAGTAACCTTATTTCATTGTGTGATTGCCGCAGTTGCAAGAACTGTTAAAATGAGACCTCTTCTTAACAGATATATTTCAGGCAAGCGTTTTTATATGCGTAACGAAATTACTATGGGCTTTACTGTTAAGAAACAGTTTGAAGACCATGCAGAAGAAACACTTATGATATACAAACCAAAGGATGATGAAAATCTTTGTGCTATAACAGACAGATTGTCACCAAAGGTTAAAAAGATTAAGGGTGAGAAAACACAGAGTGTTGATGAAATTTTAAATATTGTTAAAAGGTTTCCAAAACCTGTTATGTATTTATTTATGGCAATTATGAGATTTATGGACAGCCATGGTCTTATGCCAAAAGCGTTCAGCAGTGTAGATACAAATTATGTTACTGTTATGCTTTCAAACCTGGGCAGTATTAAGTGTGATGCTGTTTATCACCATCTTAATAATTTTGGTACAAATGGTATTGTAATCACTATCGGTGAAAAGCATAAAGAGGTTTTGTTTGATGAAAATGGGCAGCCGACTGTCCGCGATGTTATGAATATCGGTGTTACACTCGATGAAAGAATTGCAGACGGCTTTTACTTTGCCCGTTCACTTAAACTTATAAAGCATCTATTTAAAAATCCATATCTGCTTGATAAAACACTTGGGGAGGAAATAGATTTTGAGTTCTGAAGCTAAATGGTTTAAATACTACGGAAATGTTCCGCATACAATAGATTATCCTGATATTTCTATGTATCAGATGCTAAAACAGACTAAAGAAAAATATACAGGCTTAACAGCATATGATTTTATGGGAAAAGCTGTTACATACGAAAAATTTCTTGAAGAAATAGATGCTTGTGCTAAAGCACTATATGCTCAGGGTATAAAAAAAGGAGATTCAGTAACAATATGTCTTCCCAATGTACCTCAGGCAGTAATTATGTTTTATGCAATAAATAAAATTGGTGCAGTTGCAAGTATGGTGCATCCGTTATCTGCTGAAAATGAAATTCTTTTTTATCTTAATGAAAGCAAAAGCAGACTTGCAATAACATTAAGTCAGTTCTATGAAAAATTTGAAAGCTTAAAGGGCAAAACACAGCTTGAAAAAGTGGTCGTTACAAAAATAGGGGAGGCACTTCCACCCGTAAAAAGCTTTGCATATAAATTCATAGGTCATGAGCCAAAGGTTGTAAATGATCCTTGGGTGCTTTCGTGGGGTAACTTCTTAAAGAGTGGCGAAACCATTACTAATGATGTTACCTTTAACGGAAAAGGTGAAAATGATGCAGTTATTCTCTTTAGTGGCGGAACAACAGGTACATCAAAGGGAATACTTCTGACAAATCTCAATTTCAATGCTCTTGCTATGCAGACAATTGCTGCGGCAGATTGCTTTACTGCAGGAGATATAATGATTTCAGTTATGCCTGTGTTTCATGGTTTTGGTCTCGGAGTTGGAATTCACACAATGCTGTCAGCAGGCGGTAAATGTGTTCTTGTACCAAGAGTAAATGTTGCTGAATTTCCTGGCTTGTTCAAAAAATATAAACCAAACTATATGGCAGGTGTTCCAACCTTATTTGAAGCAATGATGCGTAATGAAGAAATGCAGAAAGCTGATCTTTCAAGTCTTAAGGGTCTTTTCAGCGGCGGCGATTCACTTTCAATAGAACTTAAGAAAAAAGTGGATACATTCTTAAAAGAAAGAGGAGCAACAATACAGGTAAGGGAAGGTTATGGCACAACTGAATGTGTAACAGCAAGCTGTCTTACACCTATTAATTATTACAGAGAAGGAAGTATAGGAATTCCGTTCCCTGATACCTACTATAAAATTGTTATTCCTAATACAAACGAAGAAGCTACTGTTAAAGAAATGGGAGAAATCTGCATATCAGGACCTACTCTTATGAAAGAGTATATAAACAATCCTAAAGAAACAAGTCAGACTCTTCGTGTTCACGATGATGGCAAAACTTATCTTCATACAGGGGATTTAGGATATATGGATGAAGATGGGTTTATTTACTTTGTACAAAGACTTAAAAGAATGATTATAACAAATGGTTACAATGTATATCCATCTCAGATTGAAAATGTTATTGATGCTCACGAGGCTGTTATGTTCAGCACTGTTATTGGTGTTAAGGACGAAGTAAGAATGCAGAAAGTCAAAGCATTTATTGTATTGAAAGAAGGCTTTTCGCTTACAGATGAAGTAAAAGATTCTATTAAAGCACATTGTGAAAAGAATATTGCAAAATATGCTCTTCCGAGAGAATATGAATACCGTGACAGTCTTCCGAAAACCTTGGTTGGCAAGATAGCATACAGAGAGCTTGAAAAAGAAGAGGAAGAAAAACTTATTGCAAAATAATAACACCTTCGGGTGTTTTTTATTTTAGGGGTTGCATAAATATAATTTATGTGTTATAATCAAATTGTTATAATATATAATGATTTTTATGGAGGCGTAATATGAAAAAGATTATTTCTATGGCGTTAATACTTGTAATGGTATTATCATTAGCAGCTTGTGGCAATACAGGCACAAAAATGACAATGGGTACAGGCGGAACTGCTGGTACATACTACGGTTACGGCGGAGTACTCGGTCAGTACATTAAGAACAATGCAGGAATTAATGTAACAGTTGTTTCTACAGATGGTTCAAAAGCAAATATTCAGGGAATTGAGGCAGGTAACTATCAGCTTGGTACAGTTCAGTCTGATGTTATGGCTTATGCCTGGGAAGGTACTCGTTCTTTTGAAAAAGAGGGTAGTGTAAAATCATTCAAAGTAGTAGCAGGACTTTATGCTGAAGCAGTTCAGCTTATTACAATGGACCCTGAAATCAAAAGCGTAGCAGATCTTAAGGGAAAGTCAGTTTCAATCGGAGCTCCAGGCTCAGGTGTTTATTTTAATGCAATTGATGTATTAACAGCTGCGGGACTTAAAGAAACTGATATTAAAGCACAGTATCAGTCATTTGCAGATAGTGCCGATGCTTTAAAAGATGGTAAAATTGATGCCGCATTTATTGTAGCTGGTGCTCCTACACCTGCAATTACAGAACTTTGCACAACAAATAATGCATACTTAGTGCCAATTGATGGCGAAGTTGCTGAAAAGTTAATGGCAACATGTCCTTTCTATACTGTATATGAAATTCCTGCAGGAACTTACGCAGGTCAGAACGATGCAGTTAACACTGTAACAGTTAAAGCTACATTAATAGTTAGTGCAGATGCATCAGAAGATGATGTTTACAATCTGACAGCAGCTATATTCGATAATATTGAAGCTATCACTGCTGAAAATGCAAAAGGTGCTGAACTCAGCATTGAAAATGCAACAAGCGGTATGACGGTTCCTTTTCACGCAGGTGCAGCAAAATATTTTGCTGAAAAAGGCGTAGAAGTAAGTGTTGAATAATATGTAAACACACAGATAGCTGCGGACAATAAGAGCCGCAGCTGTTTTAGTGAGGAGGTATTATGAAATTATTTGGTAAAGAGAAAAATCAGGTTCAGGAAAATATGGATCTTGAGTCTGTAATGAAAAAATATGACAGAGAATCAAATACCCGTATTTGGGAAGGCGTACCTAAAGTTCTTGTTAACTGCATACTTGCAGCGTTTTCTCTGTTTTGTATTTATGTAACACTTTTTGCAAGCTGGCTTGAAGAAATAAGACTTACATCTTTTGTAGCTTTTATAGTGCTTATAGGATATCTTGTTTTCCCTGCAAAAAAGGGACAACAAAAAGTTAATTACATGCCCTGGTATGATATTATACTTATGATTTGCGGAACAGGTGCATTTTTATATTATACTGCAAATGCAATGGATATAATTCAGCAGGGAAGTAAATTTGAATGGTATCAGATTGTAATAGGAATTGTAGGAATTGTTTCAATAGTAGAGGTTTGTCGCAGAAGTGTAGGACTTCCAATTGTTATAGTTGCAGGTTGTTTCGTGGCTTATGCACTCGTTTGGGGCCTTTCAAATCCTACACTTTGGGGTAAATTGAACTATATAGTTCACTATCTTTTCTATGGTAAGGAAGGCATACTTTCAACACCTGTAAATGTATGCTCAAAATTTATAGTAGTGTTTATTATTTTCGGTGCATTTTTAGAGCGTACAGGAATTGCCGATTTCTTTATTAAAATAGCTAATGCAGTAGTTGGCGGTTTTTCAGGCGGTCCTGCAAAGGTTGCAGTTGTTGCAAGTGCAATGGAAGGAATGGTTTCAGGTTCATCTGTTGCAAATACAGTAGGTTCAGGTTCTGTTACAATTCCATTAATGAAAAAAACAGGCTATAAGCCAGAATTTGCAGCGGCGGCAGAAGCTTCAGCGTCAACAGGAGGACAGATAATGCCTCCAATTATGGGAGCTGCTGCATTCCTTATGGCAGATTATGTTGGTGTCCCTTACAGTAATATTGTAATAAGAGCAATTTTACCTGCTGTTTTGTATTTTGCAGGCATATTTATTGCAGTACATCTGGAAGCAAAGAAAGAAGGATTAAGAGGTCTTAAAAAAGAAGAACTTCCTAAGCTTTTACCACTTCTTAAACAGGTTTATTTATTACTTCCGCTTGTAGTTTTGATATATCTTGTAGGAACAAGCCAGCGTTCAATTCAGTATGCTGCAGCAATTGCAATAATTGTTGCAATAGTTGTAAGTATATTTAACAAAGAAAACCGCATTACACCAAAGAAAATATGGGAAGCTTTAGCAGCAGGCGGTCAGGGTATGATTACAGTTGCGGCGGCTTGCGGTGTTGCAGGTATTATTGCAGGTACAATTACCATGACAGGTCTTGCAAATATTATGATTAATGGTATACTTGCTTTAGCTGGTGACAAGGTAATAGTTGCTTTATTTTTAACAATGCTTTGTTGCATTGTACTTGGTATGGGTGTTCCGACTACTGCAAATTACTGCATTATGGCAGCTACATGTGCGCCTATTCTGGTTCGTATGGGTGTCCCTGACATTGCGGCACATTTCTTTGTGTTCTATTTTGGTATTGTTGCAGACTTAACACCACCGGTAGCATTAGCAGCTTATGCAGGTGCGGCAATAGCCCAGGCTAACCCTATGAAAACTGCACTTACAGCAACAAAACTTGCTATTGGTGCATTTATAGTTCCTTATGTATTTGCACTTAATCCTGCAATGTTGTTTATAGACACAACTGCAACAGAAGTAATACTTATCTGTATAACATCGTTTATCGGTATTTTTGCAGTATCTGCATCTCTTGAAGGTTATATTATTCATAATATGACATGGTATCAGAGAATTGTCTGTGCAGTTGGCGGATTGTTATTAATATATCCTGGTTTAGTTACAGACATTATAGGTGTAGTTCTTGTTGCACTTGTAATATGTGCACAGGTATTTACAAAAAAAATCGCTTAACAAGCGATTTTTTTATTGATAAATTTTACTGAAT
>CAZMRY010000086.1:0-5717 GCA_964568815.1 uncultured Eubacteriales bacterium
TAAAAACGGAGTTTACCCAAATGGGTAACTCCGTTTTTGGCGCACCAAAAGGGATTCGAACCCCCGACCTGCGGTTTAGGAAACCGTCGCTCTATCCTGCTGAGCTATTGGTGCAAGAAAACAACAATTATTTTAACTTTAATATGTGTTTTTGTCAAGATTAATATTTTCCCTTAACAACAGGAGATATTTTTTTATACACAATAATTGTAACTATTGAAATTATGATGTCTTTAACAAAGGTAAGTGGCAGATTGAACACAAGCAGACCTTTGATAAGGGTGTCAGCCCATGGGCAGATTGCTGAATACATACCAATTATTACATCATATGGCATCATAACCGCAGCATAGAAAGGATATGTAATATAAAGGTTTACGAAAAAGCTTATAATACTTGCAAGAACAGTACCCATAAGGCAACCTAAAAGGGCAATTGTCTTGGTTTTGTTTTTCTTATATACAAATCCTGCCACGAATACAAATATTGCACCAATTATAAAGTTCGCAAGCTCACCTACGCCTCCTGTTGCAGAGGTTGTAAGACAAACAAGGTTCTTTAAAAGGCACACAAGCACACCCCACCATGGACCTAAAACAAATGCTGCAATAAGTGCAGGCAGTTCGCCGAAATCCACCTTTAAATACGGAGGGAGAAAGGGAAGTGCAAATTCAAAAAAGAACATAAGTATAACTGCTATTGCGGAGAACATTGCACAGGCGATCCATTTTCTTAAATTACTTTTCATAATAATTATCCTTTCGTAAAAAAAGCATATGCCAAAGTACAGGGCATATGCAAAATTAACATAATGAATTTCTTTCATCCGGACTATACCGTCGGCTTTGGAATTTCACCAAATCAACCATAATGGTTCGTGGGCTTTTACCACCGGTGGGGAATTTCGCCCCGCCCTGAAATATTTGTATTTTGTTTTGATTTATTCACCTAAATAAAATTTAACAATTTCCTCTAAAAGCTCATCTCTTTCTAGCTTTCTTATAAGGCTTCTTGCGTTGTTATGGCTTGTGATGTAAGTCGGGTCACCTGAAAGGAAATAACCAACAATCTGACTCACAGGGCTGTATCCCTTTTCTTTAAGAGCATTGTAAACGGTGTCCATAATCTCACGGGCATCAGCTTTAGCATCTCGTTCAATATTTAGTTGCATTGTTTCGTTCATATCCATCGGTATCCCTCCTGTCATCTGTAAGTATAACATATTATAAAAATAAATGCAATATGTTATCTGTGTTTTTTGTATGAAATATTAACAGAAAGAACACCGCCAAGGGCAGAGCAAACAGCAACAATAAGGAGTTTTAATAAAAACATAAGCTTTAAGCTGAATGAAGGCATAATAATTCCGCCGATGCACATGTAAATACAAAAACACAGTCCGCAGATAAGCCCTCTTACAAGCCCACCTGAGCTTTTCTTAAATGCAGAAAGAAAACCACCTATAAAAACCGAAAGGTAAAGGCAAATATTTGCCATAATCGGAATTAAGTCTTCGCTTATGTTTGTGTATGTAACAAGAATTGCACATATAAGAAGAAAAAGGATACATAAAATTAAAGATATTACTGAGGCTATAAAACTGCTTTTGTAATTGTTGTTAAATATATTCAAAAAATCACCCTCTGCAAAATAATATGCAGAGGGCATTTTAATTATTCGTTTATCTCTTCTGCTTCTTCAACAGTTTCAGGTTCTTCAGCATCAGCTTCTTTTACATCAGCAGCCTTGTCTACAGACTTAACCGCCCAGCTGTCCAGTTTAACCTTGTTTTCGCCTAACTGGAGAGTTATAACACCGTTCTTTACTGAAAGAACTTTACCGTGGAAACCGCCGATGGTTGTAATCTTATCGCCTTTTTTGATTGAATCAATCATAGCCTGAGCTTCTTTTTCCTTTTTCTTCTGTGGTCTTATTAAAAGGAAATAGAAAATTGCGATGATAACTACAAAGTAAATTATCATACCCATTGTTCCACCGCCTGCAGCCGCAGCTTCACCCTCTGCAAGAGCAGGTGTTGCAAATGCTAAAAGCATAGCAAGTATTGAAAGAAATTTTTTCATTTTAACATCCTCCTGTTTCTTTCTGAATAGCATAACATATTTTGGAAACAAATGCAAGTGAAACTTACATTTTTCTTATATCGTCGCCAATTAAAAGCAGTCTTTTATAGTTGCCCATAAGTCTTGAACTAATTCTTGCAGAATATATTGTTTCAATATCTTCAAGACTTAAATTGGTGTTAATTATTGTTTTTTTGCCAGAGTTAATTCTTGTGTTTATAAGGTCGAACAGAACCTCAGCTGTGTAAGTTGTTACAAGCTCTGTTCCCAAATCATCAATTATTAATAAATCGGAATTGAATATATATTTTATCTGCGCTTTAACGGCTTCGTCCTGCTCATTTGTGAATTTGTTGGACTCAAACAAGGAAAAAATTCTGTAAGCAGGCTGATAATACACCTTGAAGCCTTTATCTATAGCCTCTTTCGCGATACAGCTTGAAAGCATTGTTTTTCCAAGGCCGGTACCACCGTACATAAGAAGGTTGTCGCTTTCAAGACTGAATGTGTCTGCATAGTTTCTGCAATAATTATAAACGACTTCCATTACTTTTCTTGGAGCTAATTCATCCTCGGTGTCTTCGTAATAATCAAGATTGAATGTATCAAAGGATTGCTCGTCCATAAGTATTGGCAGATTTGCAGCTTTGTATACAAGCTCTTTGTATAAATTTTCCAGACATTCACAGATTTTGCCGTCTGCATAGCCCTCATCTTTACACTTCTTACAGCTGAAAATTTCATCAAGATAGTTTGCAGAGTAGCCGTTTTCCACCAGAAGCTCACATTTTTCCATATTGAGCTTTGTAGAGCCTTCTTTAAACTGCTTCAGAGTATCTTCGGTGTTTTTCTTAGCAAGCATATCTTTGGTAAGGGTGAGTGCGAGAACGGAAATTTCCTTGTCTATTTCAGCTATGCGTTGAAATTTAGA
Source organism: uncultured Eubacteriales bacterium (assembly GCA_964568815.1). GTDB lineage: Bacteria > Bacillota > Clostridia > RGIG6154 > RGIG6154 > RGIG8700. The sequence goes on from CAZMRY010000086.1 coordinate 3,013, forward strand.
ATATATTTCTTTTTTTCTGTCTTCCTGCACAATTTTATTGTTAAGCTTTCTTGCACTTAAAATATCCTGTGCTTTTTTGAAAAGAGTATTATTCATTATTTATTTCCTTTCAAATCTTTCATCATATTTCTCAATGTATCTAATTCTGATGGTAAATTTTTATTTTTTTGTTCAAAATTGTTAAATCCTGATGGCTTAACTCTCTTGACAGGCGTTTTGACTGATGGCTTTTCGCCTTTGCCCTCTAAAATTGAGTTCATATATGAAAAACTGATTTTGCCTGTAGAGTCAATGGTTTTTTCATAGGCTTCTTTTATTTGCTCTAATGTATATACATTGTTCCACTTATCGGCAAACTCTTTTTCTTTTTTTGTGAGACTTCTGCCGTATATACCAAGAGCGGAGGCGAGAGCTTTGTATCTGGTGTTCTGTTCCTCTAAAATTCTTATGTATTCGTGAGCCTTTTCCAAAGAGCTGATTTCTTTTTCATACCAGTCAATGGCTGTTTTTTCAATAAGTGCAACAGATTTTCTTTCAAAGCCCTCAAGATAACCTAGCATTGCAGTCATTACTGACGATGGGAAAGAGTAATAATGCTTAACATTCATAACAGAGTCTATATCCTTTGGAGAAAGCATTTTACCAAAGCATTTTTCTGCGGCAGTTATAATTTCCTTTGTTTCGCTCTGAGGTGTACTTAAAACAACTTCGGGGTCAAGAGCAGGTTTTATTATAAATTCAGGTTTTTCGTCTTTATATTTTAAAGTTATAGTATCACCTGAAAATTTAATAACGCCTTTTTTCTCAAGGCTTGCAAAAACATCTGCAAGTTCAGAAATTGATACAGAAAACTTGTTTGCAATATCTTCAAGCTCTGTATTTTTCTTACCCTGACAGAGTATGGAAATGTATAAATATATTTTAAGTTCAACAGGGGAAAATGTATCAAGGGCAGACAAAATAACCTGCTCCTGAAGGACCAAATTTCCCGAAAATCCCTTGTCAGTTTTGAATTTCATAAAATCACCTTAGTTGATTATAACACATATTTTAAAAAAAATACAGATGTTTTTCAAAATTCCTTGACAAGATGGTAAAAAAACGATAAAATATAATCAGCTTTTTGTGTATAATTAGTTCTTATTGAAATATGATAAATATATTTTTAAGGAGGTGTTTAATATAGATATCATACATTATATATTGATTGCTTTAGCAGTAGTTGTGGGAATAATAGCCTTTGCTCTTGGTATGTTATACAGAAAATCTGTAGCAGAAAAGCAGATTGGAAGTGCAGAACAGCAGGCTACAACTATTGTGAATGACGCTATAAAGAATGCCGAAAGCAAAAAAAGAGAAATATTGCTTGAAGCAAAAGAAGAAGCACAAAACTTAAAAGCGGAAATAGACAAAGAAATCAAAGAAAGAAGAAGTGAAGTTCAGAGACAGGAGCACAGAAACCAGCAAAAGGAAGAAGCTCTTGACAAAAAAGCAGAAAATCTTGACAAAAAGGACGAAATTTTAAACAACAAAATCAAAGAAGCAGATGTTATTAAAGAACAAATAAACAATACACTTAAAGAACAAACAGCAGTCCTTGAAAAACTCTCAGGCTTAAGTGCTGGAGAGGCAAAAGAATACTTATTAAAGAATATGGAAAGCGAAATCAGACACGAAACAGCTATGATTATCAAAGAAGCTGAAAACAACATAAAAGAAGAGTCTGAGAAAAAAGCAAGAACTATTTTAAGTGCCGCTGTACAGAGATGTTCAGCAGATCATGTTGCAGAAACAACAGTTTCTGTAGTAAATCTTCCAAATGATGATATGAAAGGAAGAATTATCGGCAGAGAGGGAAGAAACATCAGAACTCTCGAAACCTTAACAGGTATTGACCTTATTATTGACGATACTCCTGAAGCAGTTGTTATTTCAGGTTTTGATCCAATAAGAAGAGAAGTTGCAAGAGTTGCTCTTGAAAAGCTTATTTCAGACGGCAGAATTCATCCTGCAAGAATTGAGGAAACAGTTGAAAGAGCAAAGAGAGATGTAGACAACACAATTAAAGAAGAAGGCGAAAAAGCCACATTCGATGCAGGAGTACATGGTATTCCTATGGATATGATTAAACTTCTTGGAAGACTTAAGTTCAGAACAAGCTACGGTCAGAATGTTCTCAAACATTCTATTGAGGTTGCTCAGGTGGCAGGTCTTATTGCAACAGAGCTTGGAATGGATCCTGCAATCGCAAGAAGAGCAGGTCTTCTCCACGATATCGGTAAAGCTGTAGACCATGAGGTTGAAGGTACACATATCGAAATCGGTGTTGACATTTTAAGAAAGAATAAAGAAAATCCTGATATCATCCACGCAGTACATGCACATCACGGTGATATTGAGGCAACATCAGAACTTGCATTCATTATTCAGGCGGCAGACACAATTTCTGCAGCAAGACCTGGTGCAAGAAGAGAAAATGTTGAAACATATATCAAGCGTCTTGAAAAGCTTGAAGAAATCACAAACGATTTTGAGGGCGTTGACCACTCATTTGCTATTCAGGCAGGTAGAGAAGTAAGAATTATGGTTAAGCCTGAACAGGTTAACGATGATGATGTTATCATTATGGCTCGTGATATTGTAAAGAGAATTGAAAGTGAACTTGAATATCCGGGACAGATTAAGGTTAATGTTATCAGAGAAAC
>CAZMRY010000087.1:0-3718 GCA_964568815.1 uncultured Eubacteriales bacterium
ATTTGAACAGGGGAATTTTTTTATTGTGCTTTAATTAATTTTCCGTTTAATAAATTAATTACTCTGTATTCAAAAGGTGTGCAGGAGATTAAATAAAATCCGCCGTCTTTTGTAACAAATGGCTCGCCATAGGTATATGGATAAAGCTTCTTTAAGTTGTGTGTTCCTTTTTCTAAAATAAAATATCCGTCATTAACAGCACTTATGCTTTCGTTTCCCTGAAGTGCGTAAGGGTCATTGAAATAAAGAGCCTTAACATAAAGGTCTCCATTGTGCTGACCAACAACATATAAGCTGTTATAGTCCTGATATTTGTCTGCAAGGTTTGTTATATTTCCGTCTTTATCAATGTGCATAATAACGCTGAAGCTGTTTGACCATCTTGACATACCGTGCCATGAGGTGGAATGTGAATAAATATAATATCCGCCAAGTCCGTCTTCTATGATGTTTTCAAGATTATATTCTGAAAGCCACTCATTTACCTTTGTATAAACTCCGTCTGTTTCGGTAAAGAGGTATTTATCCTTTGGAGTATACGGAGCAGGAATACCTGGGTTAACATAAATGGTTACATCAAGAAAACGACGGCCCTTAAACTCAAAAAGTCTTGCAGATGCAATATTGGGCGGAAGAGTTGAAACTCCTTCGGAAACAACAGGCTGAATGTTAAGAGAAGTTACAAGGTTGCCGTCGTAATACAAGCCCCCGTCTTTAAATTCTGTTTTGTCCAGTACATTAATACTGTTATATGTTTCTGAATATGAGTTTTCATATTCGGTGTCAGCTTTTGTTAAAATATCTTGTTTATGATCTAAAAGTAAATAATCATAATAGGTATAGTCAAGAGTGTATCTGGTATCTCCGTATTCATTCAAAGATGTTTTATAAACTGCATTCTGATGTTTTAATACTGTGTGGTCATCCTCCATTTTTGCAATATAAGGACTTAATTTCCGATAGTGATTAGGCTCAACCTCAAGCAACCATTTTTCAGCATCCCAGTTTATAAACCAGCCAAGTTCATTTCTTACAAGGTCATATGTTAACGGAAAATATGTTATATTTCTGAAATTCAACAGGGGATAGTCCTGTTTTGAATTATCATACTTTTGTCCGTTTATATATATGTCATATGTTGGAACTGTTGCTTTGTATTTATTCTGCAGAGGATTTATCAAATATCCGCCGAAAGGCTTTAATTCAAAAGTATTTATAGATTTTGTATTGTGATTGACAATATAAAGTCCTTTTTCGTTATCCCATCCACAGTTTATACCGACTCTTTCACAAAGGTCATAGGTAAGCGGTATATAAGAAACATCCTTGTAAGTGATAACAGGATACTCTGCATAAGCACTGTTTACAACCATATCATAAATATAAACAGGAAACGGTGCAATGTTTACATTAACCTGCTCGGAAGCAGAAACACTTACTGTAAAGCTACACAAAATAATTAATACAAGTAACAAAGAAAAAAACTTTTTCAATCTTTTCGCTCCTTTTTACCTTTGTCAATAAATTCAGAACTTAAGGAAATTAATCTTTTGTATATTTCAAATGGCTCTTCTTTGAACTTTCGTGCTAAAATCTGTGCATCCTGTTCATTTGGCAGAGAAAGTGCAAAGTGAAGAGCATTTTTATCTTTTTCGTAAATTTTAAGACTTGCTGTGTAACAGCCCTCGTCCTCTTTCCAGTAATCAACAACAATGTCTTCTTTGTTTTTGTAATCCTTGACAGAGTTATATATAATTTCGTCAATCTTGTCCATAACCGATTTTGGAAGCTGACCGAATAAATACTGCAAAGTTTCAAGTCCCTTTTGTTGCATTTCAAGACAGTCCTTGTGGTTTTCAACAAACTGGGTTATATACCCATCCTGACAAAGCTCTAAAATACTCTGCTGAACAACAAAGTAGTTTGCGTTGATGTGCTCTGAAATAAAGTCAGACAATAACTGTTTGGGCATATGGGGACAGTCTGCAATATGCTCAGACTGATACATAATATAAAGCACTAAAAGCTTGGTTTCAGGCTTGTCTTTAAATTCATAAACATAATCCTGCATAAAAATCTCCAAATATATAGAAAAAATTTAAATCTTGTGTTATAATTATTAAAGAACCCGTTACCGAAATGAAAATCAATCAGTAACGGGAACAAAAATTGATGTAAAACTAATTATTCAACGATGAATTCCTGCATTTCTTTCATGAATTCTTCAGTTTCGTCTGAATAAACTTCAACCTTGATAGGTTTTGACAAATCAAGAGAGAAAATACCCATGATTGATTTAGCATCAACAACATATCTGCCGGATGTTAAGTCAACATCAAAGTCATATTTGTTAACAGTGTTAACGAAGGTTTTAACATGGTTGATTGAGTTAAGTTTAATATTAAATGTTTTCATAGTTCATCCTCCTATTCTTTATACATATATAATAATACAAAAAACAAAATTAGTCAACTAAAATAATAAAATTGAAAGGAAAAAAAGAAATTGAAAAAAGCAGGCTTCTTCACACTCGGTTGCAGGGTAAACAGTTACGAAACTCAGGCGATGAGTGATATTTTCAAGAAAAACGGATTTGAGATAGCAGATTTTAATGAAATCTGCGATGTTTATATAGTAAATTCATGCACAGTTACTGCAATGGGCGATAAAAAGTCAAGGCAGGAGCTTAGAAAGGCGAAAAGAAAGAACCCATCTGCAATATGTGCTCTTGTGGGCTGTTATGCACAGAGCCTTATAAAAAAGAGAGAAAATATTCCTGAAGCTGATATTATTCTTGGAAATGGTTTTAAAAATAAGATTTTAGATGCAGTAGAAAAGGCACTCAGCGAGAAAAAACAGCAGACAATTGTTGAAGACGCATTAAAGCAACGAGAATACTGCGAGGATAAAATAGACACCTTTGACGATAAAACAAGAGCAATGATAAAAATTCAGGACGGATGCGACAGATTTTGTTCTTACTGCATTATTCCTTATGTAAGAGGACCTGTTAAAAGCAGAAAGCTTGAAAATATAAAAGCAGAGGTTGAAAAAATTGCAAAGTGCGGTTTCAAAGAGATTGTTTTAACAGGTATTCAGGTTGCAGCTTTCGGTCAGGACACAAAAGAGGGAACTCTTTTGGATGTTGTTAAGCTTTGTGCTGAAACAGATGGCATAGAAAGAATAAGACTTGGTTCTGTAGAGCCTGTAATTATAACCGATGAATTTTTAGAGGGCATAAAAGATACAAATAAATTCTGTCCATCTTTTCATCTGTCACTTCAGAGCGGTTGTGATGAAACCTTAAAAAGAATGAACAGAAGATATAATACAGAGCAGTATTTTAATGCAATCAGCAAAATAAGAGAGTATTTCCCATATGCAGGAATTACAACTGATGTTATAGTAGGGTTCCCTGGTGAAACGGAAGAAGAATTTGAAAAATCAATTGAGTTTGCAGAGAAAGTGGGCTTTACGCATATTCATGTGTTCCCGTATTCCATAAGAGAGGGCACCAAAGCCGCAGAAATGGACGGACAGATTGAAAAAAGTATCAAAGACAGACGAGTTAAGCTTATGAATGAGGTATCTGAAAAATCTCATAAAGAATTTATGGAAAAAATCAAGGGAAAAACTTTTAAAGTTCTTGTGGAAACAGAAAAAGAAAGAGGCATTTATACAGGCTACACCGAAAACTATATAGAAACTGAAATAATAA
>CAZMRY010000087.1:3818-5664 GCA_964568815.1 uncultured Eubacteriales bacterium
AATCTTTTAATGAGCTTTTATTTAGATGAAAACTTTAAAGATGAGTATTTAAAGCTTGTCTTAAATGTAAAGTCTGAGGAATACTACATAAATATGATGAGAGCCTGGTATTTTGCAACGGCTCTCGCAAAGCAGTACGAAAAAACTCTGCCTTTAATTGAAAACAAGCTTCTTGATGAATGGACTCATAATAAAACCATTCAGAAAGTAATTGAAAGCTATAGAATAACAGATGAACAGAAACAACTTTTAAGGAGGTACAAGGTATGAAAAAAATAATGGTATTGGTATTATCGGCAATAATCGTATTCACGGGCATAACTGCACTTGCAGAAGAATTTAAGGTTGTAAAAATACCATGCGAGGTAACAGAAAACACTTATGGAATAGTTGCAAGATACAAGGAATCAAAACAGGCAATACCTCTTTCTAAGTATTACGACGGTTATGTGTTTGCAACACTGCCACAGGAAAAAGCAGACCTTGAAATAGAATATTTTATACCATCTGATTATGAGTTTGCTGATTATGACCCTGCAAATTATGAGTTTTCGGTTATGGAAACTCTGGCAAAGATGGGTGTAATTCTTGGTAACGAAAAGGGAGAGGCAAAACCCTTTGACAATGTAACAAGAGCAGAAGCAACCGCAATGATTATGCGTCTTTTGGGTCTTGACACTTATGCAGATTATGAAGTTTCATTTGAAGATGTATCAAGAGATGACTGGTATTACAATGTTGTGGCAAATGCCAATAAATGCGGTCTTGTGCTTGGTGACAGCGAAAAAACCTTTGCACCCAACAGAGATGTTACAAGAGAAGAAATTGTTGTTATGATAGCAAGAGCTATGGAAATGGGAAAGCTCCCTGCAAACAAAACAGGAATTTATACTGCAGGAGATGTTGATTTAATTTCTGACTGGGCGGTAAATTCATATAAAGCTTTGGGAGGATATGTAATTTCAGACAGCGATGTGACAGACCCTGAAAATCCTAAAAGAGTTTTAAAACCGCAAAAATTTGCAAGCAGATTTGATATTGCATATATGCTTGACAATGTTATAAGATACTGTCAGCTTTATCCGTCGCAAGCGGCAATGGAGTTTGGATTTGATGAAAAAATGCCTGTAATTGATGGCTCAACCTCAACCTATCCATTCACTCAGGCGGTGTATACATCACTTTTCAGCAACGGCTTTCTTCATCCCGATATGCCTGTAGCTCACAGCAAAAGCCACGCATCCTATGAAAGACTTATAAACGGTGAGGTTGATATGCTTTTTGCATCTGTTTATCCTGCAAGTGATATTTTGGAGCTGGCAGAAGAAAAGGGAGTAGAGCTTGAGCTTATCCCAATTGCATATGATGCTATGATTTTCTTTACAAATATGGAAAATCCTATAAATGGACTTACAAAAGAGCAGATAAGCAACATTTATGTAAATAATGCTTATGAAAACTGGAGTGAACTCGGCGGGGAAGACGCACTTTTATACCCATATTGCAGAAATAATGACAGCGGAAGCCACGCACAAATGGAAAAACATTTTTTAAACGGTAACGAAATAAACGCAAAAATCAGGGAAGAAACCACATCAATGACAATGTCAAATGTTTTAACTGATGTAATGAGCTCCAAAACTGAAAACCCAAAGGGCTATGGACTTGGCTACAGTATTTATTATTATTTCAATAATATGGATATGTTCTATGACACAAAGTCACAGCTAAAGCTTCTTGAAATAGACGGTGTTGCACCAAATGACCAGACCATTGCAGAGGGAACATATCCTCTTTCAAACAATACCTATGTTGTTATAAGAAAAGATACACCAAAGGATGCCCC
>CAZMRY010000088.1:0-5588 GCA_964568815.1 uncultured Eubacteriales bacterium
GATTATATGAAAACTACATACGAACTTGAAGTTGCAGGTCTTAAAAGAGAGCTTAAACTTTATCCCATAAATGACAAGCTTCAGATTGCCGCATTTATTATTTTCGGCGATGTTGAGCTTACCTGTAAATGTGCAGAAGAACTCTTAAAGCTTGCACCTGAGCACGATATTATGCTTACTGCAGAAGCAAAAAGCATTCCTCTCATTTGTGAAATGGCAAGACAAAAAGGTGTAAATGATTATGTTATTGCAAGAAAAGCTGTTAAGGTTTATATGAAAAATCCTCTTGAAATCTGTGTTAACTCTATTACAACACAACATCAACAGCATCTTTATATAGGCGAAGATGAGGTTAATATGCTGAGAGGTAAAAAAGTTCTCATTATAGATGATGTTATCAGCACAGGCGAGTCTCTTGCTGCTCTTGTTGAGCTTGTTGAGAAAGCAGGCGGAGAAGTTGCAGGAAAAATGGCGGTTCTGGCTGAAGGCGATGCCATAAGCAGAACAGATATTACCGTTCTCAAGCCCCTACCTTTATTTGATGCAGAGGGAAATCCAATATTATAAAAATAACACCGAGTGCAGTGCTCGGTGTTATTTTTAGTTTTCTACATTCCCTTATAATAAATCTGCCATATCAAGAATAAGTCTTTCAGTCTTATCCCAGCCAAGGCATGGGTCTGTGATTGATTTTCCGTAGATACCTTCACCAATTTTCTGTGTGCCGTCTTCTATATAGCTTTCAATCATAAATCCTTTTACAAGGCGTTTTATGTCGTTGCTGTGACGACAGCTGTGGAGTACTTCCTTGCATATTCTTATCTGCTCTAAATACTGCTTGTTTGAATTTGCATGGTTTGCATCAACTACAAGTGACATCTGCGGAACATCTTTCTCTTTATAATCTTCATAAAGTCTGATTAAGTCTTCATAATGATAGTTTGGAAAGCTCTGTCCGTGCTTGTCAACATAACCTCTTAAGATTGCGTGTGACAAAGGATTACCTTTTGTTTCAACTTCCCATCCGTTGTAAATAAATGTGTGTGAATGTGTTGCGGCAATAATTGAGTTAAGCATAACACTGTAGTCACCGCTTGTAGGGTTTTTCATACCAACAGGTATATCCATTCCGCTTGATACAAGTCTGTGTTGCTGATTTTCAACTGACCTTGCTCCTACTGCTACATAAGATAAAATATCTGAAAGATAGCTGTAGTTTTCAGGATAAAGCATTTCATCTGCACAGAAAAAGCCCGTTTCTGAAATAACCTTTGTGTGCAGTTCTCTTATTGCAAGCAATCCTTTAAGCATATCAGGTTTTTCATTTGGGTTTGGCTGATGCACCATCCCTTTATATCCATCACCTGTTGTACGGGGCTTGTTAGTGTATATTCTGGGAATGATTAAGATTTTGTCCTTAACCTTTTCCTGCACCTTAGCAAGTCTCATATTATAATCGATTACAGCATCAACTCTGTCTGCAGAGCATGGTCCGATAACAAGCAAAATTTTATCGGAATTGCCTGTAAAGACATCGCTTATTTCCTTATCCTTGATTTTTTTTGCCTCTGTCAGCTTTTCCGACAATGGAAACTGCTCTTTGATTTCATCAGCAGTTGGCAATTTGCGTTCGAATACCATATGCATTCTTAACATCCCCTTTCTGAATATTAATAGTTATTTTATCACAAAAAAACAAAACTAACAACCCCTTATTCAAAGAAATTGTTAGTTTTTTTAAATTATTTTATTTCATAACTGCCTTTTATCATAAAGATACATTCTGTAGAAGTTTTAAACCCTCTTCCGTCCGCAACAGGGATAATAAGCAGATGGTTTGCAGGGGTTTGTGTACCGTTTTGCAGGTCTGTTCCAACTGTGGTATCAGCAATACCGCCTTTCTGAGTTGCTACTATTTCAGATGTTCCCATTCTCTGGATAACCTCTGCTCCTGCTCCGCAAATAACCGTTTTACCACTTTCAACCGTTACAACCTTGAATGTAAGCTCATCTTTAATCTCAGGTGCAAAAACCTCTTTAAGGTAACTTAATGATATAATAGGGTCGCTGTCATCTCCTGCCTGGGCATACACCATGTATGTAGTGACCAAACTAAGCATAAGCACTACCGCTAAAGCTATTGCTGTTATTTTTTTCTTCATATTTTTCTCCTCTCTTAGCAAAGCTCATTCCTGCCATAAGCCAAAACTTACAATAAGTGCATCATTGACTTTCTTCATCAACTCGTCATCCGCTTTGCCGATTTTTTCTTTTAATCTTTTTTTGTCAATTGTTCTTATCTGTTCAAGAAGGATAACCGAGTCTTTTGTAAGACCGTATCCTTTTGCATCAATTTCGATGTGTGTAGGCATTTTTGCCTTGTTGATCTGAGATGTTATTGCAGCCGCGATAACGGTTGGACTGTACTTGTTTCCTATATCGTTCTGCACGATTAAAACAGGACGCACTCCACCCTGCTCCGAGCCTATAACAGGACTCAGATCCGCATAAAAAATGTCTCCTCGTTTAACAACCACGTCTTATTCACTCTCCGAAAGTTTTTCCTCACAATCTGCCAACACTTGATTGTCAGCATTCAAACACATTTCGGCGTATTCTTCGTTAAACCGCCCCATGGCTATATACCCTGCGGCTAATTTTTCATATTCCCTCACATATAAATTGATTGCATCCTTTGCTAAATCTTCGATATTTCTATCATCATCTTTTGCTATTTGCTCAATTCTGCTATAAAGGCTCTGAGGGATTTTAAGTTCGATTTTCCTGTGCTGTGCCATAATATACCCTGCCCCGCAAATTCTAATACATTAGGTGGCTAAATCACCTATGTGTATTATACAATATCACACCTCACAGGTCAATAACAATTATATGCAATTATTCTCCTTTCGCAACCGTACTTAGTTAAGAAAGCTGATATTTTTTACAACTTTTCCAGAATCAAGGTAAATTCTTGGTACTCTTTTTCCAACATTGCATAATATTTCATAACTGATGGTACCGCAAATTTCTGCCAATTTATCCGCAGAGTTGTACTCGCCGAATATAACAGCTTCATCGCCTGTATTTATATTATTGGCATTTGAAGCGTCAATCATACATTGGTCCATACAAATTCTGCCTGTCTGGTTAAATTTTTCTCCGTTAATTTCAACATCAAGCTTTCCGCTTAACATTCTCAAAAGTCCGTCTGCATATCCAATTCCAAGGGTTGCAATTTTATCACCTTTTTTTGCAGTATATGTTCCGCCATAGCTTATTTCTTCATCTTCTTTAAGGATTCTTACTGCTGTTACCTTTGTTTTTAATGTCATAACCGGTTTTAAATCAATTTCTCTTCCCTTAAGATACATTGACGGATAATATCCGTAAAGAATTATGCCCGGTCTTACCATATCAAGGTGCATATGGGGAAATCTCATAATCGCAGCACTGTTTGCACAGTGTTTTACAGGGATATGTATGCCCTCATTTTCAAGTTCTTTGACAAAATCCATGAACTTATCAAACTGCTTTAATGTTTTTTCTTCATTTTCCTCGTCTGCAGTTGCAAAATGAGTATATATTCCCTCTATTTCTATATTCTTAAGACTGTTAATTTCTTTTATAATGCCGACACTTTCTTTAGTACAAGGAAAACCTATTCTTCCCATTCCTGAGTCAACCTTTATGTGTATTTTAACCTTATCATCAGCCTTTTTATTAAGTTTTTTTGCAAAGTCAAGGCTTGCTACAGTTGGAATAAGATTATATTCAAGCACATCTTCGATTTTTTCATCAGGTACAATACCCAAAATAAGAATATCCTCTTCAATTCTGTGGCGTCTGAGCTGAATTCCCTCGTCACATAGAGCAACACCAAAACAGTCTGCACCCTCTTTTTTTAAGGCTCTTGCAAGCTGAACTGCACCGTGACCGTAGCCGTCAGCCTTTATTATTGCCATAATCTTTGCAGACTTTTCAGTTTTTTCTCTTATATTTTTGAAATTGTATTTAAGATTGTCAAGACTTATTTCAGCCCATGTTCTTTCCAAAGTGTCACCTTCTACTTTAAAATTTCTTTATACGCATCAGGGATACAGTTTGTTATATCCGATGCAGTCATTGCCATATCTGTATATTTTTCCTTTGCTATATCCCCTGCAACACCGTGAAGATATACTCCGCACATTGCCCCGTCAAAGCTTTCCAGCCCCTGAGCACAAAGTGATGCAATTATTCCCGAAAGCACATCTCCGCTTCCGCCTTTAGCCATTCCCTTGTTGCCCGTTTCATTTATATACACTCTTTCGCCATCTGTTACTATTGTATTTTTGCCTTTCAAAACAAGAACAACCGAATTTTCCTTTGCGTATTTTTTAGCAAGACTTTCTCTGTTACTTTCAATTTCTGCACAGCTTTTTCCTGTAAGTCTTGAAAACTCACCTGTATGCGGTGTCATTATAACGCCTGGTTTTAAATAACAGGGCTTTTCTGCAATTATATTAAGTGCATCTGCATCCAGTATAATTTTACCCTCATATTCCCTTAAAAGCCATTTCAAGACTTTTTGATAGCCTTTTGATTTGCCTGCTCCCATTCCTGTTGCAACACTCTGGCATTTACTGAGAATTTCAAAAAGCTTTTCTGTGTCATCACCTTTAAATGTTCCGTTTTCTGAGTTGAGAGGAACAGACATTTCCTCCGTAAGCTTTATTTCAAATATAGTATTAAGGCACTGGGGTGCAACCACGCTTACAAGACCGCAACCACTTCTCGATGCCGACCTTGCCGCAAGAGTTACCGCACCTGTCATACCTGTGCTTGCTCCTATAATCGCAGTTTTACCTCTTGTGTATTTATTGCAGTTTTCTGCAAAATTTATGAATTTGTTTTTCATATTTATCTTTACTAACCCTTCTACCAAACAAGGCTGAAAGAAAATTGCACAGATTGTGCTGATTTGCGACTGTCGTGTACTTTGTGTACATAAAGGAGCAAAACAGTGCAAGGTGTGTGATTTTATTCAGACTTATCTTACCATAATTGGAATAAGTTCTCTATATGACTGATAAACTTCTTCGTTAAAATCTATAACAACTGCTTCTCTTTCTTTTTCGCCTGAATAAATTATAGCAAGATTTTTTTCATCATCAGCATTTTCGCAAATGTCGTGTCTTTTTGAAGTATGCATAAGCTTTTTAGCTTCATTATTGTCCATTCTTGCTACAAGCACAACTCTTTCAAGGGGAATTTTAAGAAAAGGTCTTCTTGCATTTTTTCCGAGTATTTTATCTACATCCATATCGCCGTTTACATATGTGTATTCATACTCAATGTTAAACCACATAATTCCTTTATAAGTAAACCAAATAGCAATAAGCATTAAAGACATACTTATCATTCCAAGCTTGCTCATAAAAAGATTTGCAATATAACAAACAATAAAACCTGTTATAACAATAAGTATCTGCATACCTATGTCCTTTGCATTTCTTTTTTTCTTAACTAATTTTTCAATAACTTTATCCATAATCTTTCCCTTTCTGTAGGCATCATATTCTCTCAAGTATATTTTAGCACTTTTT
>CAZMRY010000089.1:0-5562 GCA_964568815.1 uncultured Eubacteriales bacterium
TTATTAGTCGTTTGAATAAGGCAATAAAGCAATATGTCTTGCTCTTTTGATAGCCTCCGTAAGCTGTCTCTGGTGCTTTGCGCAAGTACCTGTAATTCTTCTTGGAAGGATCTTTGATCTTTCTGATACGAATCTCTTAAGCTTAGCTGTATCTTTATAGTCGATATGTTCAACTTTATCAAGACAGAACTGACAAACCTTTTTCTTAGGTCTTCTCATTCTCATCTTGTCTTTGAAATTTTCTTTCATTTCTGACATTTTCGTTACACCTCCTGGTTAAAATGGTAAATCATCTTCATCAGGCACAACCTGGAAACCGTCTGATACGGGTGGCTGTGTCTGTTGCGGAGCCTGAGGCGCCGCAGTTGTGTAGGTTGCGGGAGCCGAAGCCTGACCGTTATCCCTTTTGCTATCGGCGAAGGAAATTTCGTCTGCAACAACTTCTGTTACATAAACTTTCTTTCCATCTTTATCGTCGTAGTTTCTGGTCTGAATTCTACCTACTACTGCAATCATCTGTCCCTTAACGAAATATTTAGAAACAAATTCTGCAGTTGACCTCCATGCAACAATGTTGATAAAGTCTGCCTGTCTTTCTTCTCCCTGACGGACATAGCCTCTGTCAACAGCAATGCTGAAGGAGCACACAGAAGCACCTTGCGGTGTTGTTCTGAGTTCAGGGTCACGAACCATACGACCCATTAAAATAACTTTGTTCAACATACTTATCTTACCAACCTTTCAATTAGTTTTCCTGATTGATAACGATGTATCTTAAGATACCGTCTGTAATCTTGAACTGTCTGCATAATTCTGCAGGGAACTCAGGTGCTGCTGTGAATTCAACCAAAACATAGTATCCTTCGGTTAAATCGTCGATTTCATAAGCAAGTCTTCTCTTGCCCCAATCGTCAACCTTTGAGATTTCACCGTTAGCGGAAATTAATGATTTGAACTTTTCAACCAAAGCTGTAACCTGTTCTTCACCTTTTGAAGAATCAACAATAAAAATTGTTTCGTAGTTATGAGTTTTAACCATTTTTTACACCTCCTTCTGGACTCTGACTTGCACCCTTCGTGCAAGTAAGGATAAAATATATATGAAATTATTCATACCAAGTTATTATAACAAAGCTTTTTATTTATGTCAAGTTAATTTTTTGCAAACTGTGCTCTTGCAAGTGAGCCTAAATCGTCAATATGCTCTAAGGCTTTGCCTGTACCGATTGCAACACAGGAAATTGAATCTGTAGCAACCTCAACCTTTATACCTGTTTCTCTCTGTAAGAGCTTGTCAAGACCGTAAATAAGGCTTCCGCCACCTGTTAAGATAATACCTCTTGTTGAAATATCACCGATTAATTCCGGCGGAGTTTTTTCCATTACATTATGGATTGCTTCGCAAATCTGTGAAACAGGTTCCTCTAAAGCTTCAAAGGTTTCTTCCGATGAAATTGTAATTGTCTGCGGAAGACCTGTGATTAAGCTTCTTCCCTTAACCTGGCATGTAACAACTTCGTCTCTGAAATAAACACTGCCAACCTGAATTTTAACTTCTTCAGCAGTTCTTTCGCCGATTGCAACATTGTATTTCTTTCTTATATATTTAACGATTGCCTCGTCAAACTTATCGCCTGCAACCTTGATTGACTCCGATGTAACAATACCGCCGAGAGAAATAACAGCTATATCTGTTGTACCTCCGCCGATATCAACAACCATTGAGCCATACGGCTTGTCTATTTCAATACCAGAGCCGATAGCTGCAGCAATAGGTTCTTCTATAATGAATACAGATCTTGCACCTGCGTGAACAGTTGCATCAATAACCGCTCTCTGCTCAACCTCTGTTACTCCGCTTGGTACACAAACAATAACGCGTGGCTTGAAAAGCTTTGATGGGTTAACCTTTGAGATAAAGTATTTAAGCATCTTTTCTGTTGTTTCATAGTCAGAAATAACGCCGTCTTTCATAGGTCTGATAGCTCTGATTGAACCTGGAGTTCTTCCAAGCATTTCCTGAGCCTCAACGCCAACCTTAACAACCTGCTTTGTTGCACTGTCTATAGCAACAACAGATGGCTCTCTTATAACAATACCTTTATCCTTTACATAAACAAGAACAGATGCAGTACCAAGGTCGATACCTATATCAGTTCCAAAACCAAATAATCTTTTAAAAAATTCAAACATCTTTACAACTCCTTTTCTAACCAATATATTTTACCTTATTTTCACAAAAAAAGCAAGCCACTATATGTTGGCTTGCTTTTTATTTAATACACAAGATATTATTTTGTAATTTCTACAGTATGTGCTTCAGGAAGTGCTGTTTCTCTCATTTCAACAGTCAGTCTTTCTCTGTCTGCAAGCCATGTAGGCATCTTTAATTCATTTGCCTCATAGTTTACATAGTACTGCCAGCAATAAATCTGTTCTGATTGCGCACTGCTTAATTTTGCGTCAAATTTATCTCTATTGACAATTTCGCCTGTTACTCTGTCTATTGCACCATCATTTATATAGCCTTCTTTTGCTAAAGCGTGGCCTCTGATTTCTGCAATAATACTGTGTTTTTCTTCGTTAAGTCTTTCAACCTTTTTAGACTGAATCTGTCCCGGATTGTAAGTTTCATTTGCAATGTTGATACCTTCTGCAAGCTGAACATTTGTGTACTGACCTACTGTTACACCGTCCATCTTGAGTGTATATGTACCCTCTGCAAGACCTGTAACCTTAATAATTTCTCTGTTAAGGTCGCCTGTTAAATCAACATATCTGTCGTCTGCCTTTTTATATGCATCTGTATATGTCCAAGGAAGAGCCTTTGCTTTATATGTGTACTTAACACCGTCAGCTGATGCAGTAATATCTGTTACCTCTGCATTGTCTGTTTTTGTCTGACCATTTGTAGCATCAATTACAACTTCTGCAACAAGTCCGCTGTCAGGGAAGAGATTTTTAATAACATTCTGCGCTATAACATATCCGCCCTGGCTATTTGGATGAACACGGTCTGTTGAATACATTTCAACTACTCCGCTGTTCCAGATTTCAGGTTTTTCATTTACCGCTTTTGTAACAGCATAGTTATCAATGTATGTATAGCCTTTTTCTTTAGCCATAGCGCTTGTTAACTCACCGAGTTTTTCCATAGCAGCATTTGCGCCAGTGTATTTAGCTCTTGCACCTTCATAATCTCTGTCATCAAAGATAGGCGGAAGCATATAGATTACATTTGAATAATCATTTTCAATCATACCTAAAAGCTCTGTAATGTTAGCACTTGCATTATCGACTATTGTTTCTCTTAATTCACTTGAGCCATCTTTATATGATGAATAGCTGATATCGTTTGTACCAACTGTGAGGATAACATGAGTTGCTTCCTGTGTCTGAATATCCCAGTCATATCTCTTCATAATTGAAGACGCTGTTGAACCGCCTCTTCCCTTATTATAGAATTCTGCAGGAGAGTATGGGAATCTTGTCATATAGTAAAGTTCAACAGGCTTTGTAAATTGGTCACCCTGAACGATTGACGCACCTACAAACATATAGATTTTTTTATCAATTACCTGAGCTGTAGTTACATCTGCAAGTGGCAGGATTGTGGACAAATCTTTCCATACCATCACCTTAACTGTTTTTGTGTTCGTGTTGTAATCTTCTTTTGTAAGATTAAGTTTGATTTCTTTTTCTGCTGTTGAAACACCTTCTGCAAACACCTTGTCAACCATTACGCCTTTTTCGTCATAATATGCCATCATAACTCTGTATGGCTTACCTGCAAGCTCTGTTTCGTTGATGATTGTAACATCTGCCTCTGGTGCTTCACCTGCATAGAAAGTAATTTTTGTTTCTGATTTAAGAGGTGTTTTTTCTCTTATTAACTCATAGGTATCAAAGAAAGCGGTAACCATATCGCCAAAATCCTTGGCAGCAACTACATTTTCTTCTTCACACGCAAGCTCAAAGAGTTCTTTTGCTTTATCAGCTTCTTCAAAGGTTGAATTTTCTGTGATTGCTGACATTGCAGCTTTAGCATTGTCAATCTTTTCTCTTGCAGAAATATCCATAACTGTTGCAGCCATAAGATAGCTGTCCTGTGCAACACGACCGCAATATACAAAGTATACATAGTCTTCGCTTGCACCCTCGATTTCAATAGGAATAAGTGAAATTGAAGGAGCAGCTGAATTTGAAGGATCGTTACTTACAACTATTGCGCTTGCTTCTTCAAGAGCAGCTGAAATGTTATAATTAAATGCAATTTTATCAATTTTTTTATTCTGAAGAGGAATAGATGCATAAGATGTTGATGTACCATAGTCTGAAACAGCAACATCCTGTCTGTTATTTACAAGTGATGCAAGTGTTCCCACTGTTGAATAAATAATATCATCATTTTCAAACTTAACAGTATCTTTATTTATCTGGTCAACTGATGTTAAACCGATTGTTGCAAGGTTGTTCTTGCTAACCATAGTAAAGCTGTTGTCTGCACTTTCGTTATGGAAAGATTCACCTGTGTAAATGATTTTCTGACCATCTTCATTATATTTTGGTGCAAAAACAACGCTTCTGTATGCTGTATCTGTTGCAGCTGATATTGCATTGTGAATAACAAGCATTTTCTTTTTGTCAAATGTACCGTCTTCATAGTTAACAACAATTTCCTGAAGAGCAGCAGTAGGAGCTGCCTTTGTAGCAAGATTTTCTTTTGTATATCCGGCTGCAGTGTTAACAGAAGTTGATGTAATAACAAGATCAAGGCTTGTACCTTTTACATTTACATCTTTGATTACCGAACCTGCACTGTTACCAAGTCTTACTGCATTTGGCTTGATTTCAGTTTTGCTGATTGGTCCGATTTTACTCAAAACATCACCATTTTTGATGATTGCATAACCATTTTCGTCAATTTTCTGAACAAAGGTTGGTGCTTTAATTGTTTTTGTTGATTCTTCTCTATTAATAGTACCTTCATAGTACTCTTTAGAAGTATTTTCAGCTTCAGCTTTTACTCTCATACCTGTAAGCTTTGTACCGTCATTTACAAAGAATGAATCTGTAAGATATGCAAAACCTGATGCTGCTGCATCGCCTCTTTCTCCAACTGCAGGAATATTGTTGTTTGCACTGTTCTGGAAACCTCTGAAATAATAATCTTCCTGACCTGTTACAGGTGTGCCATCTGATGTGATGTGTGGAAGATAGATGAAAAGTTCCGTTCCGTCTGTATGTGTATATTTCTCGTTAATTCTTGAAGTTGAATATCCGCTTGCTGTTGCCGGTGTGTTAAATCTGCCGTAGTCAATAAGGTCAGCAAAATTCACGAATACATCTCTGTCCTTTGGAAGGTCTAAATATGTATATTTTCTTTCTTTAAGACTTTCAAGTCTGTCCATTTCTTCAGCCTGACTTGCAATTTCCTGTTTCTTTATTGCATATGCTGAAAGAACTTCCTCATCAAAGTCTGATTCTTCAACTATTGTATTTGCTATAAGGTCAGCTTTTTCAGTATCTATAGCCTCTACCTCTGCCTGTGTTGCCACATTT
>CAZMRY010000090.1:0-5466 GCA_964568815.1 uncultured Eubacteriales bacterium
GGGTTCAGTTTGCCCATTCTGAAACATTTTTTCCTATCCCTTAACAGAAGGAATAAAGGTGCTGTAAAATAAAACAAAGTTATTTTACAGCACCTTCTTTATAGTGAATTTAAAATTCGCTTATATTTAATTGATTTGATTTCAGGGTTATCCTTTAAGGTTTCTTCAAGTATTTCTTTATAGAGAGTGTTTTTTACAGTTATATCAGTGGAATATGTAGGTATATTTAACAGTGACTCTGTGATTTTATTAGATTTGGTATAAAGCTTTTCTTTTTTTTGAAAATCTGCAAGCGTTTCATTGTAGTTAATTTCTGCAAATCTATAGTCATTATAGTCCGCTCTAAATTCATTATATGAGTTGTAAAATTCGCTGTCACTTATATCGGTTGTGTTTTTGGGTAGTTTTCCATTATAGTATGAGTATTCTTTTATGTATAAATTTTTTAATGTCAAAATCCCGTTTGATACAATAATTTTTAGTTTTTTTACTTTGTAAGGATTAAAGCTTTCTCTGACAAATTCACCGTCAATCGATTTAAAATCCATAATACATTGTTCGTTTTCATCATATATTTTAAATTCTGCAACTTCATCAGTTGAATATTCTAAATTTATAAAACCGCAAATTGTATTGTCAAATTCAATTTCGTAAGCTTCGGTTATATTTACGGGACTTTTAACTTTAGATTTGATAATTTTATATTCAGGATAGGGGACATCTCTCTTTATAAGTATTGGCGTATTATTTATTACCTCCACTTGAGTCTGTATCATTGATGAACCTGAAATGTTGTACTTTTCGGAATAACCTTTTGTCTTCAATCTTTCAACATCTAAAAATCCTATAAAATTATATCCTGTTGCAGCAACAATTTTTCCGTCTGCAAATACTTCAGCCTGTATATAATTTACTGAGGTGTTTTTTTCGTATGACGCACATTCAATTACAATCTGATTAAGTCCGAATGAAACATATTTGCTTATATCTACTGTATCAAATTTTGCAAAGCCATTGATTGCTTTTGAAGGCCCGAAACAGGCAAAATCACCATTAACTGTAACTCTGTATGCACAGTGTCCTGCAATTGTTAAAACTGCATTATCTCCGTCACAGTCAAAATTCGCAGCAAAGAATGCCGTTACATTATTTTCTTTATATAAATTCTTTAAAAAAATCGGTTTAGCTGTATTAAACATAATTATCTCCTTTATTATTACTTTTTATATTATAAAACGAAAATCAAATTTTGTAAAGAACAACTATTGACTATAGGATTAAAAAGATGTATAATATGTAGCGTGCTACATAAATGAGGTGTTATAATGAAAAACAAAACAGTTATGGAATATATAATAGGTATTGACAGAGAGTTTAAAGCAAAAATCAA
Source organism: uncultured Eubacteriales bacterium (assembly GCA_964568815.1). Lineage (GTDB taxonomy): Bacteria > Bacillota > Clostridia > RGIG6154 > RGIG6154 > RGIG8700. Next base: position 1,391 of record CAZMRY010000090.1, read on the forward strand.
TAAAGAATTTGATAACTATGAACTTACTGCATCACAGGCAAGAATTCTTGGGTTTATTACTCACAGCAAGGATGTTGTATGCAGCAGGGATGTAGAAAAGCACTTTGATTTAACTCATCCTACAGTTAACGGCATTGTAAAAAGACTTGAGGCAAAGGGGATGATTTGCAGTGAACAAAGCGAAACTGACAAGAGAGTCAGAAATCTGTATATTACTGAAAAAGCAAAACTGCTTGATAAGAAAATACACAAACTGATAAAGGATAATGAAAATAAAATTACAGATACACTCAGTAACGATGAGCATAAAGTCTTATTAGAAGTGCTGAAAAGAATGTATCATAAACTCAAGGAGGAATAATTTTGATTAAAACACTTGCAAAACATATTAAAGAGTATAAATTACCTTCAATACTTGCACCGTTTTTTATAATTCTTGAAGTAATTATGGAAATACTCATACCACTTGTAATGTCAAAAGTTATTGATTATGGTGTTGAAAAATCTGATATTGGTTATGTTGTGAAAATGGGAACACTTATGCTGGTTATGGCAATTTTTTCCCTGACTTTTGGTGCGTTGTCAGGAAAGTATGCGGCTAAAGCGTCAACAGGTTTTGCAAAAAATTTAAGAAGAGCGATGTTTTCAAACATTCAGAACTTTTCTTTTGCAAATATAGACAAATACTCAACAGCAGGTCTTATAACCAGACTTACAACGGACATTAACAGTGTTCAGAATGCATATCAGCAGATAATAAGAACATTTGTCCGTTCACCGATTATGTTGATTTCTGCACTTTGTATGGTTGTATATATCAATAAAAAGCTATCTCTTATTTATCTCGTTGCCGCTATAGTATTATTTACTGTGCTGATTTTAATTGTATCTAAAGCTCATAAATTGTTCAGAAATGTGTTTAAGCAGTACGATGAATTGAATGCAGGAGTGCAGGAGAATATTTCGGGAATAAGAGTTGTTAAATCTTTTGTCCGTGAGGAGCATGAAACTAATAAGTTTAAAAGGTTTTCTGATACTCTTATGAACAGATTTCTCGATGCAGAAAAACTTATAATTATGAATATGCCTATTATGCAATTTGTTGTTTACACATGTACATTGCTTTTATCATGGTTTGGTGCAAATCTTGTAGTGGTGAATGAACTTACAACAGGTGAGCTTGCATCAATGTTTAACTACACAATGAATATTCTTATGAGTCTTATGATGGTTTCAATGATGTTTGTAATGGTTACAATGGCAAAAGCATCAGGAGACAGAATTGCAGAAGTCTTAAATGAGGAAAGTACCATTACAAACTGTGATGAACCAATATATGAAATAAAAGATGGTTCTGTAGTTTTTGAAGATGCATATTTCAGTTACCTTAATAACGAGAACAAAATGGTTCTTAAGGATATTAATCTTGAAATTAAATCAGGCGAAACTGTCGGAATTATTGGTGGAACAGGTTCAGGTAAATCGGCTTTAGTTCAGCTTATACCAAGACTTTATGATACAATGAAGGGGAAGGTGTATGTGGGCGGAATTGATGTAAAGCAATACGACTTAACAGTTCTCAGAGACAATGTTGCAATGGTTTTGCAGAAAAATGTATTGTTTTCAGGTACAATAAAAGATAATCTCAGATGGGGCAACGAGAACGCAACCGATGAAGAAATAATTGAAGCTTGTAATCTTGCACAAGCGAGTGAGTTTATTGAAAATATGCCTGATAAATATGATACGCTCATTGAAAGAGGAGGAACTAATGTTTCGGGCGGTCAGAAGCAGAGACTTTGTATTGCAAGAGCATTAATTAAAAAACCAAAGATACTGATACTGGACGATTCAACCAGTGCTGTTGATACCAAGACAGATTCATTAATCAGAAAAGCATTTAAAGAATATATTCCAGAAACAACTAAAATTATTATTGCCCAAAGAATTTCATCTATTGAGGATGCAGACAAGATAATTGTTATTGATGGTGGTGTTATCAATGGTATCGGCACACATGATGAATTACTTAAAAATAATGCGATATATCAGGAAGTATATACTACACAGATGAAAGGGGAGAGTGAGTAATGGCAGGCGGACCGAGAGGACCAAGACATATGATGCCTGTTAAGGCAGATAAAAATACATTTAAAATGCTTAAAAGAGTGTTTTCTTATGTATTTATTCACTATAAATGGCATTGCTTACTTGTAGCTTTCTTGATTTTTATCAGCTCAGTAACAAATGTTATAGCAAACTTGTTCTTAAAAGAACTTGTTGATGTTTATATTAAACCTGCAATAGGAAAAGATTTAGCTGCACTTATACCATTGCTTAAAGTTTTGTTAATTATGGCAGTAGTGTACTATTCAGGTGCAATAAGCACATGGATATATAACAGAATAATGCTTGTTGTTACCCAGGGAACACTAAACAATATAAGAAAAGATCTTTTTACGCAGATGGAAAAACTGCCCATAAAATATTTTGACACACATCAGCATGGCGACATTATGAGCATATACACTAATGATACAGATACATTAAGACAACTGATAAGTCAGAGTATTCCACAGATAATTTCTTCTGTTGTGACTGTTATAAGTGTATTTGTATCAATGATATCCATAAGTGTATATTTAACATTGTTTGCCGTTCTTATGGTTACTCTTATGACTTTTGTTACAAGTGTAATTGGAAGAAAAAGCGGTAAAAACTTTATGGCACAGCAAAAAAATCTCGGTAAATTAAACGGTTATATTGAAGAGATGATGGAAGGGCAGAAGGTTATTAAAGTTTTTAATCATGAAAAAATAACTGAAAAAGAGTTTGAAGAGCTTAACAATAACCTGTTTAATACTGCAAATAATGCCAATAAGTATGCAAATATTCTGATGCCTATAATGGGCAACCTGGGACATATAAATTATGTAATCACATTAATAGCAGGGTCTCTTCTTGCAATTTACAGCAAAGAAACTTTGCTTACCCTTGGTGGACTCGTTGCCTTTTTGCAGTTAAACAAGAGCTTTACAAACCCAATAACACAGCTTTCTATGCAGTTTAATTCAATTGTTATGGCAATGGCAGGTGCAAAGCGAATTTTTGATTTAATGGATGAACAAAAAGAGCAGGATGAAGGATATGTTAAACTTGTTAATGCAAAAATAGTTGATGGCAACATAACAGAAACTATAGAAAGAACAGGAATGTGGGCTTGGAAACATCCTCATGGTGACGGTACAATAACATACACAGAACTTAAAGGTGATGTTCAATTTGAAGATGTTACTTTTGGTTATAATGATGAAAAAATTGTACTCCACAACATAAACTTGTATGCAAAGCCGGGTCAGAAGGTAGCTTTCGTAGGTGCAACAGGTGCAGGTAAAACTACTATTACTAATCTTATTAACAGATTTTATGATATTCAGTCTGGTAAAATCAGATATGATGGTATTAATATTGAAAAAATTAAGAAACCTGACTTAAGAAGATCACTTGGAATTGTACTTCAGGATACTAACCTGTTTTCAGGTACAGTTTATGATAATATAAGAATGGGCAGACTTGATGCTACTAATGAAGAAATAATTGAGGCTGCAAAGCTTGCAAATGCACACAGCTTTATTGAATTACTGCCTGATGGATACGATACAATATTGAAAAATAATGGTTCAAATTTATCTCAGGGACAAAGACAGTTGCTTTCTATCGCAAGAGCTGCAGTTGCAGATCCGCCTGTGTTGATACTTGATGAAGCAACATCTTCAATTGATACGAGAACAGAAGTAATTGTTCAGAGAGGTATGGACTCTCTTATGAAAGGCAGAACTGTGTTTGTAATTGCACACAGACTTTCAACAGTAAAGAACTCTGATGTGATTATGGTACTTGATAAAGGCAGAATTATTGAAAGAGGAACTCATGAACAACTGATTGAAGAGAAGGGTAAATATTATCAGCTTTACACAGGAGCATTTGAATTAGAATAGAAAAAAGGCTAACAAAAAGTTAGCCTTTCAGGGTGTCGATAAACCTATCGACACCCTGGCAGAGTGCGAAAAAGGAAG
>CAZMRY010000091.1:0-5429 GCA_964568815.1 uncultured Eubacteriales bacterium
TATAAAATGCCTTATATGCTCTGTAACCCATATAAACATCATATTTTGCTGCGATTTCAAAAGGTGCGTGCATTGAAAGGAGTGGCACTCCGCAGTCTATAACATCAATGTTTAGAACTGCAAAATACTGTGCAACAGTTCCGCCGCCGCCTTCGTCTACCTTGCCAAGCTCGGCTGTCTGCCATGCAACATCGTTTTCGTCAAAGATGTCTGTTATTTTTCTTACAAGCTCAGCAGTTGCTTCATTTGTTCCGCTCTTTCCTCTTGCACCTGAATATTTCATAAGCGCAATACCCTTATTAAAGAATGCACTGTTTTTCTTCTCGTTTACATGGTCATAGTTGGGGTCAACTGCGGCAGTAACATCTGCTGACAAACAGATTGTGTTTGCTCTTGCATCCGAAACTAAAATATCACAATATTTTTCACAGCTTAAATAACAAAGCTTAGCTAAAATATCTTCAAAGAATTTTGATTTCATACCCGTTGAGTCACAGCTTCCGATTTCTTCTTTATCAACAAGATAGCAGATAGATGTATATTCAGGCTTTTCAACATCAAGAACTGCTCTTAAAGCTGTATATGCACAAACTCTGTCGTCCTGACCGTATGAGCCTACCATACTTCTGTCAAGACCAACATCTTTAGCCTTGAATGCAGGTACGATTTCAATGTCTGCAGTTATAAAATCTTTTTCTGTTATGCCATACTTGTCATTTAAAAGCTTCATAATATTTTTCTTGACATTAAGCTTTTCTTCTTCAAGAAGACCCTCACTGCCGATTAAAACATTAAGCTTTTCGCCCTCAATGATTTTACCGCCCTTCTGCTCCATCTGTGATGCCGCAAGATGCGGAAGAAGGTCTGTTACACAAAAAACAGGGTCGTTTTCTTCTTCGCCGATTACAATATTAACCTTTTCTCCGCCCTTTAATACAACACAACCGTGAATTGCAAGTGGCATTGCCACCCACTGATACTTTTTAATTCCGCCATAGTAATGAGTTTTAAAGAATGCCAGTTCTTCTGCCTCATATAACGGATTTTGTTTTAAGTCAAGTCTTGGGGAATCGATATGAGCTGCAACAACTCTTACCCCCTCATTTACAGGCTTTTCACCCATAACACCAAGGAGAATTGCTCTGCCTCTGTTTACAATATAAAACTTATCTCCTGCTTTAAGGCTTTTGTATTCCGAAAGGTTTTTAAAGTCATTTGCCTCTGCAACCTTCTGGCAGAAGTCTGCACATTCTCTTTCTGTTTTGCAAAGAGATAAAAACGCCTTATATCCCTCGTTGAAATCTGTCATTTCTTCTCTTAATTTATCGGTCATATTTTCATAACCGTTTTTTCTTTTAAATAATATGTCTTCCATTTTTGTCCACCTTTCACATTAATGCTCTTGTTAAATTCAGAATGTCGCCTTTATGCTTTTCAAATTCAGGCTTTATAAGATTTTCTCTGCCTAGTTTCTTACATACTGCCGAAAACTCCGAGAGCTTATCATCTGAAAGCTCTTTAACATCAACGCTCACAATACTTCTGTCTGTTAAATTGTTCATCATAACTTCTGTCTGCTTATCTGCTTTTTTATGGAGCATATGAAGCATTAAAATATTTGCATCAACATCTATGATTTCGTTTTTAACGCCGTCTATGATTTCACTGCTGTAAACCTTGATTTTTTCGTTATAGAATTCTTTTTTAAGATATTTTTTCAGCTTTTTGTTTTTTTTATTCAACACCTGTGCAGTTTCTTTCTGTTTCATAGCTGATGCTAAATTTGAAACACTTTCAAGCATCTTAATATAACAAAGATTATTTTCAAGAGATATGATATTATCTTCCTCAATTACTCCTTTTATATTTTCTTTATCTACAAAATAGTTGAGGCAAAGAAGAACTCTGTTATATAACTTCTCTAAGACTTCTGCATCTTTTGTATATTCAAAATACTTTTCAAGCATATTTACAAAAAGCATAGAGTCTTTATCGTAAACTCTTTTATAGTGCGGATAATTTGCAGGAAATCTTCCGTCACTCAACTGATGATAGCCCATATTTAATAAAATATTTTTAAAGTGGGCTGTCTCTGCGTATTCCTTATATAAGTTTTCAAGATAAATATACTGTTCCTTTAATGAAAGGAGTTTTTCTCCCGCAGTAATTCTGTCTTTAACATTAAGTCTTAAAAGCTCATAGATTTCCTTATCTTCTGTTTCTTTTATAAACCGAGCCGTTCTTTCCACCGCAGAAATTTTGTTAAGTACATCTTTTCTTACATAATTTCTGAAAACAAGAAGTACATATCTGAATGTATTTTCATAAAATCTTGTTTCAAGGATATTTTCATCATCCTTTAAAACAAACTCACATACAGAGTTTATAACAGGTCTTTCCTTTTCAAGCTTTTGTGCAAAGCAAACATCAACAACATCATCTTTATAGCCTGTTATATCAAGCTTTAAAAATCCTGATATAACCTTTTCAAAATCAATTAAAAGATAACTGAAAGAGCCTTTGTCAAGAGGCTTGATTTCACAGCTCGTACCCACAACAAACACATGGCTCATCTTAACATTTTTTGCTTCTTCATATATACGAAGGTGAACAGGCAGACTGTCGCTCGCCTCTGCACCTGCACCTGCTGCAAGAACTATTTTAGCCTCTGTTTCTTCTTCCTTGAAGCTTATATTATTTTTTTCAAGTCTTATTGTTTCCTCGTCTGTTTTAACAACTGCATTTTTCCAACCGCTGTCATCAAAATTACAATCAAGCCAGTCTTCATAATCTCTGTTGTCAAAAATCTCTACGGGGTTTTTGAAATAAACAAGCTTTGGTGCACCTGGTTTATAATCTTCTATTAGTTTTACTTTGAAGCTTTCATCACCAACAATCTTTATTTTTTCGTCACCTAAATCTATTTCACCATCTATGTAGAGATACGGCTCTTTCTCTCCTGCATACAGCATAACACAGATTGAGTTGTTTCCGTCTCTTGTAAATGCGGTTATATCTGCCTCTTCATATTTTCTGTTGTCTTTGTCTGATATATCAAGGTATCTTAACACAGGCTGTGTGTTAACATATAACACAAACTGGCAGTTTGCATAAAGCTTTATTTTTGATGAAACCACATTCTTTTTGATTTCAAGCTTTTTTCTGAAAGCAACACATCTGTTTTTCAGGCTTTCGTTTAAAGCATCAAACAAAGGAAGCTTTATTACTTTATTTTTCATATTTTTCTCCTTATAATATTGTTACATTGTTCTTAATCGCTTCGTCAATAAATTCCTGAGGAAGCTTGCCGTCACTGATTAAAATATCTATATTAGAAAGTCTTGCATAGGTGTATGGCATATTTATGCCTACCTTTGAGCTGTCCATAAGAACTATTACCTTTTCCGCTCTTTCGACTATTGCTTTTTTAAGCTGACAGTCATTTACATTTCCGCAGGAAAAACCGTTGCTTAAAGAAAATCCCGGAACCGTTATAAAGGCAATGTCTATGTTGATATTTTTCATAAAATCAACAGCGCCCGCTCCTGCTACTGCAAGATTGTCTCTGCTCATTTCACCGCCTGTCAGATGCACAACAGATGAGGTTGTGTACATAACCTCCATCGCAACATTTGGGGCAGATGTGAAAACATAATATCTTTCATCAGGCATTATTTTTGCTAAGCACATCATAGTTGAGCCTGCATCAAGGAAAATAGAACGACCTGGTACAAAAAATTCAACTGCTTTTTTTGCAATTATGTTTTTCTCTTCAATGTGAACAAGCTTTTGCTTTAAAAACTTTTCTTCGTTTATATTGTCCGTTATAAAAGAAACAGCCTTTGCTCCGCCTCTTGTTCTGATAATCTTGTGCTCTTCTTCAAGATAGTTAAGGTCACGCCTTAATGTCATTGCAGAGATTTCAGGATACAGTTTGGCAAGCTCGGCTATTGTCGCTTCTCCTTTAGATTCTATATATGAGCTTATATGCTCTCTTCTTTCTTTATTATTCATTTTACATTCTCCGTTTTGTTCAAAATTAACATCTTAATGTTAACATTAAACAGCTTCTTTGTCAAGGGTTCATATTGTATAATGTAATGTAAATTTGTTCATAAAGAAGAACTTTTTTGATATAATTTTTGGTTTCCTCGTATGGAATGGAATTAAAATCAAGTCCTGTTTCTTTAATTGTACCATCATTTATCCATTCCTTAACCTTGTTAATTCCTGCATTGTAGGAAATAATCGCTATTTCCTTTGAGCCTGAGTCATCAAGAAGATATTTGAAATACCATATACCTGTTTTTATATTGGTTTCAGGGTTTTTAATGTCTTCCGTTGAAAGTTCCTCACCCATTTTTTCTCCGCACCAGAGAGCAGTTTCTTCTGTAAGCTGCATAAGACCTATTGCACCCTTGTTTGACTTTGCATTTTCCTCAAATCCGCTTTCTGCTTTTATAAGTGCGTAAACAAGGCTTCTGTCAATACCGTACTCTTCTGAGTATTTATCTATATATTCGCTGTATTTCACCGGAAATATTCTTCTTGCTGTCATAAAGGCAAAAACTATAATAAGTATTACTAAGATAAGACTTTTAAAAAATTTCTTCACCGTAAAATCCTTTCAGTTGCTCTAAAATATTATGCTCACCGTCATTTATTACGGTGAAATCTGCTTTTGACTTAAAATATCCGTCATCCTTCTGGGCTTTTATTCTGCTTTCTGCATACTCTTTGCTTACGCCCTCTCTTTCCACAATCCTTTTAACCCTTATATCCTCAGGGCAGTACACAAAAACGGTACTGTCGCAAAGGGTATAAAGCTCTGTATCAAAAAGACCTATGGCATCTATAACTGTTTTGTCTGTTATTTCTTTTTTGATTTCTTCTATAATGTGTTTATGAGTTATAGAGTTTAAAAGCTGAAGCTTTTCAGGGTTATTGAACACAAGACTGCCAAGCCTTTTTCTGTCGAGACTTCCGTCTTCTTTTAAATATTTTTCTGAAAAGGCATCAACAACTTCTGCAAGACATTTACTGCCCTTTTCCATAACTCTGTGGGCAACCTTGTCTGCATCAATTATTTTAAATCCTGCTTTTTCAAACTCTTTTGAAACGGTGGTTTTTCCCCCTCCGCTTCCGCCTGTTATTCCTATAACCATATTTACTCCTTTTTTTTTAAAATTATTACCGTTACAGCAGTCCCATAAACCAAATAACCACCAGTGCCGTCAATGTCACCAATGTATCAATGGTTATACCATAGAACATTGGTGACAGTCCTGCTTTTTTAAAATCAGTAATGCTGGTACCAAGACCAATAGCAGCAAGTGCAGTTACCATCAGAAATTTACTCACACTCTTCATTATGTCTGATATTTCTGTCGGAATAAGTCCGATGCTGTTCACAAATTTTTCATTATTCA
>CAZMRY010000092.1:0-5429 GCA_964568815.1 uncultured Eubacteriales bacterium
TGAGATTTTTCTACAACTTTTATTAATTTTTAGTGTATAGTACTATCTACGCTTTTATTTTACTGCCTTTTTGCGGTCTGGACTTTTTTTTACATTCCCTTTGACATTTTATTTGATTTATCCGTACAGGCATTCATTGCTTTAATAACTGTACTTTCAAAATTATTTTCTTTCAGTACATTTACTGCTTCAATAGTTGTTCCGCCAGGCGAACAAACATTATCAAGTAATTCCATCGGATGCTTTCCTGTTCTTAATACCATGAGTGCACTTCCGATTACAGTATTTGCTGCAATTTCAAGGGCAGATTTTTTTGGTATTCCCTGTAATGCCGCACCATCCGCCAAAGCATTAATAAATGCATATACATAAGCAGGACTGCTTCCTGATAAGGCAACACCCGCATTCATCATTTTTTCTGGAATATAATAGACTTCTCCAACTGCTTTAAAAATCTTTGCAACTTCATCAAGTTCATCTCCAGATTCCTTTGCAATAAGTGTAACACCCATTGAAATTAATGCAGGAGTATTTGGCATTGTTCGCACAACTTTGCACTTATTATTAAGTTTTTCTTTAACATGTTCAATACTTATGCCGGGGGCTATTGTAATTACTGTTTTATTATAATCAGCCGATGCAAGCTCATCTAAAACCTTATCATAAATATTAGGTTTAACAGCAACAATAATATATTCACATTTGTCTGCAAGCTTTCCAATGCTTTCTACAGGAATAGCACCGTTATCTGCATGCTTATTAACGATTTTTTCGTTTACATCAAAAACAAAAACCGTATAATTCTGTTTGTCTTTTAACAGACCGGAAATTAAAGCTCCGCCCATATTTCCTGCACCTACAAAGCCAACATTTTTCATTTCAATTCTCCCCTTTAAGGATTTATCCTAAGAATTCCTCTAATCTGTCGAGTCCTTCTTTTATATTTTCCATACTTGTTGCATATGACCATCTTACATAACCATCTGCACCAAAACCTGTTCCTGGTACAACAGCAACTTTTGCATGTTCAAGGAACAATTCAGCAAATTTATCGGCACTGTCAATAGTTTCACCGCAAAGTGTTTTACCGTACAGGGCTTTTATATTCATCATAACATAAAATGCGCCGTTTGGTTTTAAACAAGAAACACCTTCAATCTTATTAATTCTGTCTACCATATAATCTCTGCGTTCTTTGAATATCTTAACCATTTCATTGAGATTATCTTGTGGACCTGTAAGTCCTGCAAGAGCTGCTTTCTGTGCGATTGAGTTAGGGTTTGATGCTGCATGTGACTGAATGTTTGACATTATTTTAGCTATCTGTGGGTTAGCAGCTGCAAAACCAATTCTCCAACCAGTCATAGCATAGCTTTTAGACATACCATTGATAGTTATAGTCAAATCAAATATCTTATCATTAAACGAACCAATGCTTATATGCTTACCTTCATATATAAGTTTTTCATAAATTTCATCAGAAATTACAAATATATTATTTTCAACGCAAACATCAGCAATTGCTCTTAATTCCTCTTCTGTATATACCATACCTGTAGGATTTGACGGACTGTTAAGAATGAGAGCTTTTGTTTTATCAGTTATAGCATCTTTAAGTTGCTGAATAGTGAATTTAAAATTGCTTTCTTCTGTTGTATAAATGTATTTTGGTGTTCCATCTGCCATTTTAACCATTTCAGGATAGCTTACCCAGAAAGGTGCAGGAATAATTACCTCATCACCAGGATTAAGTATTGCAGAAAAGGCATTTACAAGTGAATGTTTTGCACCATTACTGATTACAATCTGCTGTGGTTCATAAATTAAATTATTATCTTTTTTAAATTTTTCAGCTACTGCCTTTTTAAGTTCAAGAGTTCCTGATGCAGGTGTATATCTGGTAAACCCGTCTTTAATAGCTTCTATTGCGGCATTTTTTATATTTTCAGGTGTTTCAAAATCAGGCTCGCCCGCTCCAAATCCAACGACATCCACACCATTTGCTTTCATTTCTTTAAATTTTGAATCTATAGCAAGTGTCGGTGATGGCGATATAGACATATTTTTTATTGATAAATTCATAATAATCCTTCTTTCATATTAAGCATTAAGAGTATTGTAATATAAAAACACAAAAAATGCAAGTCTTTTAATTGAAAATTTCATATTTTTATATAATTTTATAAAATCTTAATGTGTTTTTGCAATTTCAAACACTTTTCAGCACCAAAACGCATTCTCAATATGTTCTATTTCCATTACTTTATTGTATTCTTTTGAAAATCTGACCTCAATAACATCAAATCTTATACTGCACTCTTCTTTTCCAAGCATATAATAATTTGCAACAGATATTATTTTCTTTTGTTTATTGTAGTTTACAGCATCTCTGGGTTCACCGAATTTTTCACTGCTTCTTGTTTTAACTTCTACAAAACAAATACAACCATCTTTTTCTGCTATTATATCTATTTCCCCAAATTTTGTTGTATAATTCTTTTCAAGAATTTTATATCTGTTTTTCTTCAGAAATTTAACAGCATCTCTTTCTCCAAGATTGCCTACAGTTTTTGTTTTAAATAACAGCATTATTTTTCTCCGAGATTTTTAAGAAATGTTTTTCTGTGAACATCCGAAATGCCATATTGTTTGAGTTTTTCATAATGAAGTTTTGTTCCGTATCCTTTATGTTTATCAAAATCGTACTCAGGATATTCATTTGCAAGATTTGTCATAAATCTGTCTCTTGTAACCTTTGCTACAATTGAGGCTGCAGCAATACAATTACAATTCATATCACCTTTTATAATACATTTATGAGGAAGTGTCAATCCTTCAATTGCATTACCATCTATAAGAATAAAATCAGGCTTTACCTTTAATGAGTTAACTGCTTCGTTCATGGCTTTGAAGGTGGCATTTCTTATATTAATATCATCAATTATTTTCTCATTCACAAAAGATACGCTGTATGCAACAGCTTCTTCAAGTATTTTATCTATAAGTTTTTCTCTTTTTGCTTCACTGATTTTTTTAGAATCAGTAACACCTTCAATTAACTGACCTTTTCTTAAAACAACTGCTGCTGATACTACAGGTCCAGCAAGTGGTCCTCTGCCAACTTCATCTACACCTGCTATAAGTTCATAGCCCGCATCCCAAAGTTCCTGTTCAATTTCGTACATTTATATTTCCTCCGGAAGTTCTAAAGTAATTTTACCCAAGTTACAGCTTCTGAAATCATCCATTATAAGCTTTGATGCTCTTGTGTAGTCTATATCACCACCACTTATAACGCACCCTCTCTTTTTGCCTATATCAAACATAATATCAACAGATTCTTTTTCAAGGTCTATGATTTTATATCTTTCTTTAAGGTTTTCAGGGTAATTTGCTTTCATGAATTCTATAAAGTATAATGCCAGTTCTTCAATATCTATTATTTCATCTTTAATAGCACCAGTAAACGCCAGTTTTTGTCCAATAACTGCATCTTCAAATTTAGGCCAAAGTATACCAGGTGTATCAAGAAGCATTGTACCATTTTTTAATGTTATCCATTGTTTTCCTTTGGTAACACCGGGTCTGTCCCCTGTTTTTGTTCCTGCTCTCCCCGAAAGCTTATTAATCAATGAAGATTTACCAACATTAGGAATACCTACTATCATAGCTTTTATGCTATCGCCTACTATTCCTTTTGCTGCCTTTGCTTTGATTTTTTCGCTAAGAATTTCTGTTGTTAAAGCATTTAATTTATTGATGCCAAAACCACTCGTTGCACATACAAGAACTGCAGTTATGCCTTTGTTTTTATAATATTCTATCCATTTGTTATTGGCATTTTCGTCTGCCATATCACATTTATTCAATATTAAAATACGAGGCTTGTTCTGTGCAATTACATCTATTTCCGGATTTCTTCCAGACTCTGGAACACGGGCATCAGTTAATTCATAAATTATATCTACAAGTTTTAAATCTTCAGAAATTTGCTTTCTGGTTTTTGCCATATGACCGGGAAACCATTGTATATTCATATTTATATTACCTTTCATATTATTAAATACCCCATATTAAATAATATGGGGCTTTAATAAGTTTTAATATTTGAAAACGGGAAAAATCTTAGAATAGTTTTTCCTATAATATCTTCTTCTTTAACCATACCAACATCTGAAAATCTGCTATCTCGGCTGTCATTTCTGTTATCACCAAGAACAAACACACAATTTTCATCAACTGTAACAGGGAATTTCACATCGCCTGAAAGCATTGTTGGTTCTTTAATATAAGGTTCATCAAGCTCTACGCCGTCAACATATACTTTATGGGTAAGGAAATTAATATCAACAGTCTGACCTTCAACAGCTATAATTCTCTTAATATACGGAAGTTTTCCTTCCTGATGAAGAACAATAATATCTCCGTTTTCAGGCTTATATCCAAGTCTCCATACAATTAATCTGTCATTGTGCTGAAGTGTAGGTTGCATAGATGCACCGTCAACTTTTACAACAGTAAAAATAAACTGTCTGATAATCAATGCTATAACAACTGCAATTACAATAGAAAAAATCCACTCAAGAATTTCTCTACCAATGCTCTTTTTTGCAACTTCTTCAACAATTTTTTCAGTTTCAGGAATCAAATCTTTGTTTTCCATTTTTGGCTCTGACCTTTCTTAAAATATAAAAGATATACCGAACATTAAAAATGTTCGGTATTCTCTCTTAAAGTTAGATTCTTTCTTTAACTTTAGCTGCTTTACCAACTCTGTCTCTGAGGTAATAAAGCTTAGCTCTTCTAACCTTACCTTTTCTCACGATTTCAATTTTGCTGATATTAGGAGAATTTACAGGGAACACTCTTTCAACTCCAACACCGTATGAAAGTCTTCTAACAGTGATTGTTTCTGAGATACCGCCATGTTTCTTTGCAATAATTGTACCTTCATAAACCTGGATTCTTTCCCTTGTTCCTTCCTTAACTTTAACGTGAACTTTAATTGTGTCACCTACAATTAATTTAGGTAAATCAGTTCTGATCTGACTCTGAGTAATTGAATCAATAACGTTCATTGAATTTCCTCCTCCCTTAGCAGGCGTTCATAAAAGTTTGGCATTCTCCAGCGGACCGCCCTTGTTAACTGCAATATTTTAACATATATTTCATGAAAAATCAAGTCTTTTTTTAAATTAAATTAAATTTTTCAAAATATTTTATCCTAATTTTCTTCTGACTTATTGACAAAAAAACTATATTGTGTTAATATATCAATGTTGTAAAAATCAACATCTGCTGTTGTAGCTCAGTCGGTAGAGCACTACATTGGTAGTGTAGAGGTCACGGGTCCGATTCCCGTCAACAGCTCCAGGGGGATGTAAATTAATTCCCATAAAAAAACGGCTGAACCTATAGCGGAATCAGCC
>CAZMRY010000093.1:0-5421 GCA_964568815.1 uncultured Eubacteriales bacterium
GCAAATGCAGAATTAAAAATTCAAAATGCAAATCATAACCACCAGTAAACTGGTGGTTTCAGACTGTCAGGTGTTTTTTGTTCATAAAATTATATATCGAGGATTTCGCTTATTTTTACACTTCGGCATTCTTTCATTGAAATATTTGCAGCCATACCTATCCCTGCTGACATACCGCCTGCTCTTGTGTCAGCGGCCTGTCCTAACGGGTCGTTTTCTATACCTCTTAATATAACATTAAGCATTTTTATATCCGAACCACCGTGTGCGCCAGACTTTCTTGGTATGGTTATTTTTTGCACCTCTCCTGACGGATAGAAAATTTCAAGCTCACTGGCAACAGAACCGCCGTACATTCCTCCGCCGTGAACTGTTCTGAACTCTGCTCTTGCTTTAGTGCCGTTAAATACAATTTTTGCTCCCTCATAAGGAGAATGTGCAGTGAGTGAATAACTTACCACCGCTCCTTTTTTGTATTTAATATTAACACTTACTGTATCTTCAATATCTATTTCCTCTGAAAACACACACTTATCTCTTATGTACCCTTTGCTGTCTTCACAGTCAAAGTAAAGCTGTTTATCCATTTCATTTGCTGTTACATCATAATAATACTCACAGGTATCCTTTGCAGGGCAACCAAAACAACGCTCATTTTTCTTTCGCAAGGTGTCTCCGTAAACTCTTTTTGTTCCAAATGCGTTTACAATTTCGGGTTCATCATCCAAAAACCAGTTTAACAAATCAAAATGATGAGTAGATTTATGTATTAAAAGCGAGCCTGAATTTTTTCTTTCTCTGTGCCAGCGTCTGAAATAGCTTGCACCATGGTCTCTGTCTAACATCCATTCATAATGAACAGAACAGATATCTCCGAGTGTGCCTGACATCAAAAGCTCCTTGAGTCTTTCAAAGTGATTCATATATCTGCAATTAAATGTTGTAGTAACCTTATGACCGCTTTCCTTTTCAGCATTGTATATTCTCATAAACTTCTCAGGAGTTGTTGTAAGAGGCTTTTCGCTTATTACATCACATCCATAATCAAGTGCACGAACAATATATTCATCATGTGTGCAGTCAATACTTGTTACAATAACAACATCTGGCTTTACTGACTGCATCATTTCGTCAAAATCCTCGTAAACAGGTATATCAGCCTCTATCATTTTTACTGCAACAGCAGCTCTTTTACTGTCCATATCATAAACACCGCAAAGTTTTGCACAGTCTGCATAATTATTGTAAATGGGCTTAATATATGCCAATGCCCCACGGCTTCCTGTACCCACTAAGACATACTTTTTCATTTTAAAATCTCCTTGGCTGAATCCATATCAACATATAATATAAAATTCTTGTGTTCCTTTAATTTAGTTGCAGGAACAGCAGGCGTAGTTTCTCTGGTGTGAATTGTTTTTTCAATAGCTGAAGCTTTTACTGCATAAGGAACGCATGAAATAATTCTTTCGCAGCTCATTATCTGATGAACTGTCATTGAAACTGCCTGTTTTGGAACATCGTCAAAGGTTTCAAACCATCCCTCGCCCATCTGCTGTTTTCTGCAGGCTTCATCAAGGTTTACAACAATGTATGATTCTTTGGTATCAAAGTCTGCCGGCGGGTCGTTAAATGCAATATGTGTGTTCTCTCCGATACCTATTAAACCTACATCAACAGGAGCTTTTGTTATTTCTTCTGTAAGCTTTTTAATACCTTCAGCTGTACCATCTACAAAGTGTGCAGCCTTAAGCTCCGGGACAAAATCAACAAATCTTTCTTTTAAGTATTTGCGAAAGCTTGCCTTGTGTGTAATAGGAAGGTCAACATACTCATCAAGGTGGAACATTTCAACCTTGCTCCAGTCTACATCTTCTTTTACTAAAGCTTTGATTGTGTCAAACTGTGATGCACCTGTTGAAAGTGCAATTCTTGCACATCCTTTTTCTGCAATACACTTTCTTAAAATTTCTGCTGTTTCCTTTGCAGCACTTTTTCCTAACATTTCCGAGTTTTCACAAATTCTGATTTCCATTTCAATCTTCCTCTCTTAATATAAAATTTTTCCTTCTATCATTACTTTTTCTATTTGTATATCTTCATTAAAGAATACCAAATCAGCATAAAACCCTTCACAGATTTTGCCTCTGTTTTCAACTTTCATAGCTTTTGCAGGAGTTTCGCACATCATTTTTATTACCTGACACAACTCAATACCCACTTGCTTATACATAACTCTTACCATTCTGTCCGCTGTTGCAACACTACCTGCATATGCAGTCATATCAGGCAAATAAGCAACACCGTCTTTTATAATACAGTCCACTCCATCGTGCATTGGTCCGAGTACTGATTTTCCTTCTTCCTGTGCCGCTCCCCTCATTGAGTCTGTAACAAGACAAATACGGTCAGTGCCCTTGATTTTATATATGAGTTTTAAAAGCTCCGATGGCAGATGTATGCCGTCTGCAATAACCTCTGCAATAACATCATCTTCTAAAAACGCTGTTTCTACTGCACCAAGCTTTCTGCTTAGTCCTCTTCTTGTGACTGTATTCATTCCCGAATACAGATGCGTTGCTATTTTGCAACCGCAATCTATAAGCGGTTTTATTTCTTCGTATATTCCGCTTGTATGGGCAAAAGCAGAAATCACGCCATTTTCATTAAGATATTCGCAAAGTTCTTTACTGCCTTCAAGCTCAGGTGCATAGCTTATTCTTTTAACAGTTCCCTCGCCTGCTTCAATAAGAGAAACATATTCCTCTTTTTCAGGTGGTTTAATATATAAAGGATTTTGTGCACCTCGTTGTTCCTGTGAAAAATAAGGACCTTCAAGATGAGAGCCTGCAACAAAGGGTTTTCCCTGAGTGTTGTGTTTCATAGCCTCTTTTACATTCTGAACAAACTTTTTTGTATCTTCATATGACATAGATGCAGAGGTAGGAAAAATAGTTGTTGTTCCATGGAGAGCATGTGTTTTTGCAGTATTTAAAATATCTTCTACAGTACCATCCGCAACATCATAGCCTCCTGCACCGTGAGTATGTATATCAATAAAACCGGGAGAAACATAAAGACCTTTTGCATCTATCTCTGCATCAAACTCCAGCTCTTCATCTGTAAATGCAAAGATTTTGTCATCTTTTATGTATAACTTTTTATCTGTGTGCAATTGGTCTGTGATAAATGCTCCATTAAAAATCTTGGTAATCAAAACGACACCTCCATATAGCTTGACAAGACAATTATACTATGATATATTTACAAATGTAAAGTGATAGTTTTATCTTTTTAAAAACTATTTTGCACTTTTAACTATTTATAAAAAGTTGAAATTTAAGTGTTCTTTTTATCTTTCAGGATTATTTTGCATAGTATAGCATATTTTTGGAGGTGTTTAATATCAAAGAGCTGCTTTCTGTTAAAAATTTAACAATAGAGCCTAAAGAGGTTTGTTTATATGTACCGCCTATTGTGTGGAAAGGTGATGCTATTGGTCACATTGGTGTTAATGATTTGTTTTTCTTTGTTCTTGAGGGCGAATGTTTTTTAAGTATTGACTCTGAAAACTACATAATCAAACCAGGACAGCTTGCCTATCTCCCAAAAGGAAAACGAAGAGCTTACACTCATGTTTCAAAGCATTTTTCTATGTATGAAATGGCTTTTTCCGCAACCTGCGATGATAAAAACCTGATGGAATTGTTAGGCTTGACCGATGATAATTTTGTCGTCAGCATAACAGACACCGAAAAGATAAGCTCACTTTTTGAAAGTTCTCACAGAAAAGAGCTTTACAAAAATCCTTTATATGACATCGGCTGGTGTGCAAACATAATCAACATTATACGTATATATGCTAACGAAAGACAAAAACAAAACAGCTTGGAAAGTCAGCTTTTTAAACCTGTTTTAGATTATATGTCTGCCAACTATGACAAAACCCTTAAAACAGAAGCTTTTGCTTCCCTTGTGCATATGCAAACAACATATTTTATCAAAAGATTTAAAAAAAATTACGGTCTTCCACCCATCGCATACTTTAACAGAATGAAAATGTATAAAGCTATGGGAATGCTTTCAGGAACTGACTTGCCTATAGAACAAATCTCAAAGAAAATCGGCATAACAGACACATCATATTTTGCCAGAGTATTTAAAAAATACTGCAACATAACCCCCAGTCAGTATCGTGCTGAATTCAAAAAGGCTTTCAATCCTGATGATATAACTTTTGTATAACTAAAAACACAGCCTAAGGTCAATGTAATTAAGTTAAAGTGATACGGTTACTAATATTTATACTTCAAATATTTCAGGCACATTGTGAAAAGGGGTTAATAAGGTTATATATTTAAATCAACTGACACATTGCTTTTCTGCACTTTTTGTGATATAATTACCACTGTTTACAAACACAGAACAAGCGGTCTTATAAATGTATTTTGAAGTGTTTAATCAAAATGATGACTTGGCATTGACCGATGTTACAGAAATGGTTGTAAAATGCAAGCCTGCGAGGTAACGATTATGAGCAAAAAAGAAACTGTAAAACGATATTTGTTATTTATTTTATGCCTGTTCTTTATGGGAATCGGTGTTGCACTTACCAAACACGGAGAATTGGGCGTTTCTCCAATATCTTCAGTTGCGAATGTTGTAAGCATCAAATTCACATTTTTAACCTTTGGAACATGGCTCACAATTTCAAACTGTGTTCTTCTTATCGGACAAATTTTATTGCTCCGTAAAAGATTTCAGCCGATACAGCTTCTTCAGATACCATTGTCGTTCTTGTTTGGATATTTCACAGATTTCGGCTTGTACCTGGCAAGCTTTATCCCTAACAATATTTATATAGTAAAGCTATTACTTGTTATAAGCGGAATCATTATTCTTGGCCTTGGAATTACCCTTGGTGTTATTGCAAATGTGATTTTAAATTCCGGCGAAGCATTCGTGAAAGCACTCGCCGACGTAATACATAAGGAATTTTCAAATGTTAAAATAGCATTTGATGTATCTTGGGTTGCATTTTCTATTCTATTATCTTTATTTTTCTTCGGAGGAGAGCTTGTGGGAACAAGAGAAGGAACTATACTGTCTGCCGTGTTTACGGGAGTAGCAGTAAAGCTTTGGCTAAGGCTTATTAAAAAACCAATTGAAAAAATTATATGTAGATAACGAAAAGGGTCTGTAGCAAAATTAATATTTATGCATCAAAATAAATTTTTCCGTTGCAGGGGCGGATATTATCCGCCCGCGGGCGACTGATAGTCGCCCCTACGTCCATTATTTATGCATATCTATACATTTTGCTACAGCCCTTTTTTATTCACTTTATATCCGTGATACTTCCGGAGGCAATTCCGTCAATAAACTGTTTTGCAGCACGGGCAGAGCGTGTACCTCGTTTTA